>NZ_JBHXTL010000010.1:0-76109 GCF_042677365.1 Kitasatospora sp. NPDC127116 | reverse complement strand
GGGGGGGGGGGGGGGGGCCCTGGGGGGCCCCCCTCGGGGGGGGGGGCGGGGGGGGGGGGGCCCCCGGCCGGGCCCTGCCGGGCCCCCGGCGGCTGGGCGGGGGTTAGAACGGGGGTTCGGTGCCGCCCGTGGTGTCGGTGACCCAGGGGTCGTTCTGGGGCTGCTGGCGGGCCTGCTGGGGCCGCTGAGGCTGCTGCCGGGGCCCGCCGCCCGGGGCACCCTGCTGGCCGTCGCGCTGGGCCTTCTGCACCTTCGCGGTGGCGAACGCCAGCGACGGGCCGATCGACCGGATCGTCAGCGACACGCGGGAGTGCTTCTGGCCGTCCTTCTCCCAGGACTCGGTGCGGGGCTCGCCGGTGACCAACACCTCCATGCCCTGGGTGAGGGTCTCGGCGACGTGCTCGGCCAGGGTGTTCCAGGCGGTGCCGTCGATCCAGAGGGTTTCGCCGTCCTCCCACTGCTGGGTCTGCTGGTTCAGCCGGCGGTTCTGGAAGACCAGGCGGACGTTCGCAACGGCGGCGCCGCCCGACGTGAAGCGGAGCGTCGGGTCGGCGACGACGCGGCCGACGCCGGTCATGGTGGGCAGGGCCATCAGGGGGTCTCCTTGGGGTAGGTGTGGATGAGCTGGGGGGATCCGTCTTCGGGGACGAGGTGGACGTCGAGGCGGTCGTGCCAGGCCCAGAAGAGGTAGTGGTGGCCGCCGATGACGCGGGTCCAGATGGCGGAGCCGCGGCCGGTGTGGGGGCCGTTGCGGGGTCCGACGGCCTGGCGGAAGGCCCGGTTGTAGAGCTTCCGGGCGTCGGCGGTGAGTTCGGCCGGCCACTCCTCGTCGGGGCCGAGGTGGCCGAGGAGGGTGGCGGGGCTGTCCCAGGGTTCGGTGACCAGCTCGGAGAGGCGGCGCAGGAAGCTGGGCCCGTGGACCGTCCCGTCGGGGCGTGACGGTCGGTTCTGCCAGCTGAGCCAGCGTCGGAAGGTGAAGCTCACGAGAGTGCTCCGGTGGGTGAGTAGCCGGTGATTCCGGTGTCGACGGGTCGGTACGAGCGCCAGGGCCAGCCGCCCTCGGCGCCCTGGCAGATGAACTGCGGCCACTGGCGTTCGTCTCGGGCGCCGCGCCAGGGGATGATGCGGCGGCCGCGGTCCTCATCGGCGGTGCGCTCGTCCTCGACCGGGCGGAGGCCGTAGCCGAACTCCGGCCAGCGGAGCCAGAGGCTGGAGCCGACGGGGCGGAGGGCGCGCGGGCCCATGGCGCCGCCCTGCGGGGAGTGGGCCTCGAGGGAGAGCGCGCACCCCGCGGTCGCCCGGGCCTCGTCCAGGACGACGGTCACCTTCCGGGCGAGCTCCTCCGAGTTGGGGTCGCCGGCGTGCAGCCGATAGATCGGGCCGACGATCAGCAGGTCCGGCATGACGGCCTCGACGCGGCGCATCAGCCAGGCGCGGCCGTCGGGGCGGGTGAGGTCGACACCCTCGGGCCGGAGGTCGATGTGCAGTTGGCCGCGGCGGACCGGGGTGCGCTGGCGCTCGGCGATGTTCATGAGGGCGCGGTAGTGGCGGCGGGACTGCCGGGCGGAGTTCTCGCAGTCCAGCACCAAGACCCGCTGCGGGCCGAGGGCGTTGGGCTCGCCGCCGAACGGGAGCACTCCGGCCGCGGTGGTGACGGCGATCTGGCGTTGCAGCACGGACTTGCCGCCGCCCTCGCCCGCCGTCCACACCACGCGGTCGGTGTGCTCGAGCAGGCCGGGCAGCACCCAGTCGTAGCCCTCGTCCGGGTGGGCGAGGAAGTCCCAGATGTCTTCGATGGGTTGGTCGGCGGCGGCACGGCCGGCGTCGCGGACCTGGCGGGCCATGCCGACGGCGGCCTCGGCGAGTTCGCCGGCGTCAGCGTCGGTCTCGGGGGTCCAGCCGAGGTCGGCGATGCGCTGGCCGGTCTCGATGAGGGCGCGGCGCTGGGCGAGGTCGCGGATGCGCCAGGCCAGCCAGTCGGCGTCGCCGCCGTACGACGCGGCCTGGATGCAGGTGTGGAGGTAGGACGGGCCGCCGGCGCGGACGATGATGCCCTGGGTCTGGAGGTGGGCGGCGACGGTGTAGGGGTCGATGGGCTGGCCGTGCTCGGCCAGGGCCCGCATCGCGGTGTGGATGAGGTCGTGGGCGGGGCGGTACCAGTCGCTGCTGGTGATGGGGTGGTCGCGGAGGAGGCGGCGCCCGTCGGCGGAGATGAGTACGCGGCCGAGGTAGGCCTGTTCGGCGCCGAGGTCGTTCGGGCGGGACCGCTCAAGGTCGTCCAGGTCGTCCTCGACGGGCGGCGGGGTGGTGGTGGTCATCAGAAGATTCCTCGGTCTGCGTAGGTCTGCTGCTGGGGCTGCTGAGGTGTGGCGGGTCGGGCAACGGGCAGCTGGTCGTCGTCGTAGCGCTCGCCGTTGAGCCAGCTGGAGGGGTAGGGGATCCACTGCCGGTCGGTACCGGCGGCGGTCCAGGCAGCGGCATGGCGGGTGGCGGCGGTGATGATCGCCTGGGGGTCGGCGCCGCGCTTGAGGGCGGCAGCCCAGGCCTTGCGGGCGGTGCCCTTCCCGACCCGCTTCGGGTAGGCGGCCCAGAAGGTGTCGAACGGTTCGGGGTGTGTGTTCTCTGACAGACCAGGGACTCTTGTGGTCGCCTGGCGACCTAGGTCGGGAGCCGACCTAGGGTCAGATGTCCGGATTTCTCTTGGTTCGGCTAGGTCGCTGGGCGACCCACCCTGGGTCGTCTGGCGACCTAGGTCGGGAGCCGACCTAGGATCAGACTGGTGGGAGTTGGGCGTCATGTCCGTTTTTGCTAGGTCGCTGGGCGACCCAGGAGGGATATGGATGAAGTACTCGTTCTGGGCGTTCTCGCGGCGGGCCTTCTCGGGCGCCGGGGAGATGTAGGAGATCCACCCGCCCTCCACCAGGCGGGCCCGATGGTCGAGGAAGGCGCTCTTCGACAGGCCAGTGGCCTTGAGGAGCACAGACTGCGCGGGCTGGTGCTCGGGCGGGATGATGCCGGTCTCCAGGTCGGCCCAGGTGGCGATCATGAGCGCGAGGTAACGCGACAGCGGCAGAAGCTCGCTGCGGCGGATCGCGCGCTCGTACTCGAACCTGCCTGGCATCGGCTCTCTTTCAGGGTGCAGCAGTTGGTGCTGGCGTCGGCGGTCGGGGGCATCCGCCGGCGCCAGCGGTCATTGGGGCCGTGCTCACGCGGCCTGGGCGGGCTCCTGCTGGGCGGTGCGGTAGGCGTCGACCACAGCGCGCGGAATCAGGCCGACCGGCGCGACCTGGTGACCGTGCGCGGCTGCCCACGTCCGGATCTCGGCGAGCTCGGCCCGGTCCGGACGGCCGCTGTGCGTGGCCTCGGCCGGGCGGCCCTTCGCGTCCCGCAGGGCCCGCCGTGCGTTGGCCAGCAACTGCTCCGCCTGGCGCACGCCTTCCTCCGCCGCCGAGACGACCTGTTCGCGGCGCCTGGCCTGCTGCAGGTCGGCGAGCGCGGCCCGGGCCTGGTCGGCCAGCCGCTGGATCCTCGCGTTGGCGTGCCCCATGCCCCAGGTGATCAGCGCTGCGGCGGCGGGCGCCGCGGCCTGTTCGGGCTGGGGGGTCTCGGCGAAGAACACGTTGCCGTTCTTGGTGACGGCCGCGCCGATCTCGTCCTGGTTGAGGCCAGTGGCCTCGATGATGGCGGCGACGGTCTCGCCGGCCTTGTACATGGAGACGGCGACAGCGGTCTCGGTGTCCATGCTGGTCTTCTCCGTTCAGCTGGTGGTGCGGCCGGTGGCGGCCTGGGCGAGGCGGTAGTCCTGCGTGCTGCTGCGGCGCTTTCCGGTGGCGACCGCGCGGGCGTCCACGAGGGCGCTGGCGGACTGCGGGGTCGGCAGCGCCTGCGGGCTGTAGCCGGGCCCTGACGCGGGCTCGGGCTGGCCGGCCTCCGCAGACGGGGTATGCGCGGGGCATCGCCAGCCGCACGGGTACAGGCGGGCCGGGGCACCGCACGGTACCGGGCCGGAACCGCACCGGTACCGGGCCGTCACACTGCCCCCTCGAGCAGCTGCTTCTCCTTCGCGACCCAGCGGGCCACCCGGCGCGGGAGCACGCCAGCGCGGACGGCCATGTCCTCGTAGGACACCCCGGCCCGCCACATCGCGCGCACAGCGAGGCGCTTCTCCGCGTCGCTGAGCGGCGGGAGGGGCTCGCGGCCGTTGGCGGCCCGCTCGACGGCGACCAGGTCGACGTCATCCTCGGCGGTGGTATCGGTGGTACTGACCCAGATGCACGGGCGACGGCGCAGGAACTCGACACTGCCGGGGACGTACCGGCTGGTGTGCGAGCGGATGCGGGCCATCAGTCGCTCACCGCCGTGACGGTGCCCACCCAGGACAGGGCGGCGTTGTCGAGGCGCTGGCGGGCCCGGGTCACGGCAACGTAGGCGAGGCGGGCCTCCTCCCGGGGCAGGATCCGGTGCCCGGTGCCCGGGTCGGGCTTCGGGGCGCGGAAGTCGCCGTGGATCCGGACGGTCGGCCACTCGCGGCCCTTGGCCTTGTGCGCGGTGGAGACGATCAGCTCGGCCGAGTCCTCGGAGGCGAGGGCGTCCGCCGCGTCGGCGATCTCCTCGGCCCCGAACTCGTCGATCAGCCGGACCAGGGTGCGGAGGCTGCCGTCCTCCTCCTCCGCGTACTCGCGCACCGCCGACCAGCTGGGGAACGCCAGCAGCTCCGGGTGGTCCGTGCTCTTGCCCTGCTGCAGGTCCCGGGCGGCCCAGGCGAGGCGCTTCATCTCGCTGCCACCCCCGACCAGTGCCGCCTTCCGGCCCGCGCCGAGCGCCTCGAGGACCACGCCGACGGCGCCCGCGTTGGTGCGGCACAGGATCGCGTCCGGCTGGTCGACCGGTCCGACGCTGCTCTCGCAGGCCTGCCAGCCGGTGAGCCGCAGGGGCGTTCCGACCAGGTACAGCCAGGCGTTGGCCGCCTCGGCGACCGCCGGACCGAACCGGAACGACTGGCTGAGCGTGGCGAGTTGGGCGCCGAGCTCCCGCTCGAACCGGCCGAGCGCGTCCTTCGCGCCGCGCCAGGCGTAGATCTGCTGCGCGGAGTCCCCGACGGCGATCCGCTGGGCGTGGTCCTGGTCCAGGAGCACGGCGGCGAGGACGTCGTTGGTGTCCTGGGCCTCGTCGAGCAGCACCACGTCGGCGGCCAGCCGCGGCCGGTCGAGCGCCCACAGCTTCAGGTAGTGGTCGTGGCTGAACTTCAGCACGCCGTCCTCGCGCCGCAGGTCGGCCCACGCCGTGCGGGCGACCGGCAGCACCAGCTCGACCAGCGCGGCCCGGGCGTCCCGGCCGGTCAGCCCGTCGTAGCGGGGCACGTGCCGGGCGGCCAGGTCGTCATCCGCGCTGTGGCAGAACCGCTCCACAGTCTCCAGCGCAGTGTGCATCACGACCTTCGACGTCATGGCCTTGACGTGGCCGAGGTCGGTGGCGATGCGCTGGATGCCGCCGGTGATCCGGTCGACGCCGAGGGCCTGCGCGGCCTGGAAGGCGGTCTGGCGCGGGCGCTGGAGGCGCGGCAGCCAGCGCTGGTCGAACGCGAGGCCGTGCCCGGTGCTCGCGGCGACGTTGGCGGGGAAAGTCTTCTTCGCGTCGGCGGCGATCGACCGGTTGTAGGCGACGTACGCCATGCGCCGGCGCGAGTCCGCGCGGGCGATCAGCTTCAGCGTCGAGGACTTGCCGCACCCAGCGCCGGCCTGGATGACCAGGTCCGTGCCGTCGCCGTACGCGGCGATCGCGGCGGCCTGCTCGGGGGTGGGGGTGACCACGGGGTGTACCTCCTCTCTGGGGATGGGGCGGGGCCGCGCGCTGGTGAGGGCGCGCGGCCCCGCCCGGCTGGTGAGGTCAGGCCGCGGCGGAGATGTTCCGCGCGGTGCGGCGCAGGTCCTCGCCCGGGTCGGGCTGGGCGAGCGCGGCCTCCAGCGACTCGATGACCTCGCCCGCGTCGTGCTTCGTCAGCTCGTTCGCGGAGCTGATCGGGCGGCCGATCAGGGCGCCGAGGATCGTGTGCCGCTCGTCCCGGTCGCGGATGCCGACCTCGTTCAGTACGGCGTGGATGCGGCGCATCTGCGGAGCGGTCGCGGGCGCCGGCTCGGCCACGGTCCGGCCGGGCTCCGGCCGGGCGGCGGCCGGCGCCTCCCGGGGCGGCTCGGACGCCGAGGCCGCAGCCGGGACCGCGGTCGGCTTCAGCGCCGTCCCGTGCCCGACGATCAGCTCGCCCAGCGTGGACACCTCCCCCGTGCCAGGCCGGGCCGCCTCTACGTCCAGCAGCGAGCGCTGCTTCGCCCGGGCATGCAACTCCAGCGCGCCCTGGTACGTCATCCCGTCCGCGAACAGCTCGTTGAGGATCTGCTGCACCGGGTCAACGCCCTGGCCGAGCTGCTCGAGGATCGTCTCCGCCAGATCCTCACCCGGGTGGTGGACCGTCAGCCCATTCAGCGGCTCGTACCGGGTCTTCGTCACCGTCCCGACGCCCTCGATCATGTCGATCACGACGTCGACCTCGTACTCGGCGCCCTCGCGCTGGACGGTCTTGACGCCGATCTTCGTGACCTTCTTCCCCTCCATCTCGTAGTCGTTCTTCGTCCGCATGGTGACGATGACGTGGCCGGGGAAGCCGAGGAGCGCGTCGAGCATGTTCTGCTCCAGCTCGTTGACCGGAGCCCAGGCGGTGTACGAGCCGCCGAAGTGGCCGGGCTTCTTCGACTCCTGGTCGACGCGAGCGAGCAGGCCGCCCTTCCCGGCCCAGAAGTGGCTCCAGGAGTCGATGATCAGGACAGCGACGCGGGCCTGCTCGGCGGCGGCGACCGCGGCGATCAGGTTCTCCGGGCTGCACACGGCGAGCGGCAGGTGGCCGAAGGTGTGGCCGCCGAGGTCGGGCCGGCCGGGGACCGGGGCGTACTTGAGGGCGGAGCCGCGTTCGGTGTCGACGACGCCGATGGTGCCGCCCTGAGTGAGGCCCTCGGCGATGCGCAGGGCCGACTTGGTCTTGCCGGAGCCGCCGGGGCCCTGGAGTGCGATGCGGGCCTTGGCCTGCTCGCGGGTGGCCGGCTGGAAGCTGAAGGTCATCGGGGGTCGTCCCTCTCGGGGGTGCGCGGGCGGGGGATAGTGACGGTGCGGGCGCGCTGGTACGCGCGGCGGCGACGACGGCGCGCGAGCTCCTCGCGGCTCGGCCAGCAGGCGACGGTGATGGCAGCGGCGACCGGGCCGCCGAGGAGCACGGCGGAAGCGACCGTGGAGGCGTTCATCGGGGGCCGTCCTCGGCGGAGTTCTCCAGCTCCGCGATCCGGGCTTCCGCGGCGGCCAACTTGTCCAGCACCGTGCGGTTGCGCTCGACAGCGGCGGCCACGCCGTCCCGCCAGCGCTGAACCCCGGCGAGGACCCGGTCGGCGACTACCAGCATCTCGGCGTCCGACACGTCCGACCGGCGGTAGATGGTGAACTGGTCGCCCACCAGGCCGTTCGGGAAGAGATACAGGGTGCCCTCGGTTGCGCCGAGCGTGTCGACGTAGCCCTCGGCGGACCACGTGGTGGAGGTATTGCTCATCGGGCACCGCCCGACAGTGCGGCGCGGATGACGTCCGCGAGTTCCTCGCGGGCCACGAACATGCCGGCGCCGGTCCAGCCGATGCAGACGATCAGCAGCCAGATCACGCCGCCACCGCCGTTCCGGCAGCCGGGACGGCCAGGGCCCACGGGCACATCGCGCGGACCAGCTCCGTGTCCGGCAGCCGGGACTCCGAGGCCGCGACGACGTACAGGTCGACACCAGGAGCGCCGGGGATCTGGCCGTACGACAGTACCCAGTCCAGGCGCCCCCGGACGTACAGGCGGTCAGCGGCCCGGGCCTCGTACTGGCCGCCGACCGCAACACCGCGCGGCCTCACCGCGGCGTACCAGGCGGACAGTTCGGCGATCGAGCGCGCGGTCACGGTGACGCGGCGCTGGTCGGCGGCGAGCTCGACGTTCTCGGCGGCCGGAGCGGGCTGGCCGGCCCGGCGGGCGAGGACGGAGATGCCGGCGAGCACCGTCCGGTCGGGGATGGTGGGGAGGAGCACCGGGGTGATCCCGGTGGCGGCGAGGGTAGGCTTCATGCTGGCCTACCTCCTTTCAGCTTCGGGTTGATCGGTAGGCCGGGGCCGCCCTGGTGTAGGAGCCGTGGGGCGGCCCGACCCATGTCTTTGGGGTCAGGCGGCGGTGCGAATGGCTGCGCTGGCGTGCGATCCGTTTCGGCCAGTTCCGGCGAAGATCGCGCGGAGCCGGGCGATCTGCTCGGGCGACGGCGGCAGGTCGGTCGCGGAGTCCCGCTCGACGAGTGCCATGCCGGCCGGGCCGAGGATGTGAATGCGCTGCTCGCGGGTCACGCGGCGACGCTCACGAGGTCGTCGAGGGCGACGCCGTAGGTGCGGGCCAGGTGCGCGGCGGAATCCAGCTTGGGCTGGCGGCGGCCGTTGATGATGCGCGAGAGGGTGCCCTCGCTGAGGCCGGTGCGCTGGGCGATGGCGTAGCCGGTGTGGTCGCCGGCGTCGGCGGCGATCTCGATCAACCGGTTCGAGTTGAAGAAGTACCGGTGCTGCGGCACGTGGTGTCACCTCCTTGTTTGTCAGGAGTGCTGCTTGACTGCTGACAAGGAAACTACGCCGCTACTTGGCAGACGTCAAGCAAATAAGAGGGCAAAGGTTTAGTCAGGGTGCGACCGAACACTAGTTCTGTGATGCTGGTGGGTGGCGTGAACCTGTCGCCGGGACGCTGACCAGCTACCTTGTCAGCCGACAAGCACGCTCCAAGGTGTCAGCTGACACGCTAGCCTTCACCGCATGGATGAGAAGACGACCCGCAGCCGGGCCGGCGGGCTCCCACCAGGGCGGCTGGCCATGTTCGCCGCCTACGTCGCAGACGCCGCCCGTCGCGCCGGATACGACATCGACAGTCCCCGGGGTGGTGGGAAGACGCAGTTGGCCAAGGACGCCGGGATCGACCCGTCCACCCTTAGCCGCTTCCTGAAAGCCGAGCGGTCCATCGAGCCGGGGTCCTTCGAGGGTCTGGCCCGAGCACTCGGAGTGCCCGTCCGTGAACTGCTGGTACGGGGCGGAGTTGTCTCCTCCGAATCCCTCCCCGTGTGGCCGGAATCCGCTGTACGATCACGACCCATCACCCCCAGCGAGGCAGCTACCCGACTCGGCATCACGGACCCCGTGGACAAGGAACTGTTCCTCGCCATGGTTGACAGGATCCGCCGACAGAGAGCCGCTGAGCAGGACGACGCCGACGGGGGTGCGGCAGCCGAAGCTTAGGGGTGGTGCAGGTGCAGGTCAGCCGGATGATGATGGCGGCGGTCGGTGCGGCGACCGGAGTCACGGCCACGGGGGTAGGCGTCACCACTGACCGGCTGGGTCTGGCAGTTTCTGGCAGCGCGCTTCTTGTCGTCTCCGCCATGGCCATCTGCGTCATCGTGGTTCTCCGGGCCCTCGGCGACACCGCTGCTGAGCGCGCCGCGTTGATCGAGGAGCGTGACCTCGCGATCGCCGCGCAGGTGGGCGTTGCGAGTGAGCGTGAGCGTGTCCGCGACGACCTTGCCCGTGGGCGCAAGGCCGCGCAGGACCTGCTCGCTCGCGAGCGCGCCGCCATGTTCAAGGCCCTGGAGGAGAAACGTTTCGCCATTCAGCGCGAGGGCGTTGAGACCGGCATCCTGTTGGCCCTGAGCGGCGCCCTCGACGAGATGCCGGCCCCGTCCGGTGTTCTCCTCCAGCTCCCCGTACGTCAGTCGTTCGACGGCGCGGTGCTGGCCGCATCCGACGACTGACCAGGCCGCTTGGGGCCGAGCGTCATCACGATCCGGCCGTCGTACAGGGCCGAGTTGCCGCGGCTGAGCGCGGGGTGCAAAACAATCGTCGCTACCTCGCGAAGCACGGCCCGCTTTTGTTCGATCGCCAGTTTCTCCCACTGGTCCCCGGCGTCCGGGCACCCCATCAGCCCAGCCAGCAGCGGAGATGCGGCAGAGTGCGCCCTGACCGTCGCCTGAGCCTCGGCCAGACGGGGCAGGGATCCCGCTTCGATGGCGATCAGCGATGCGGTGGTCAGCTGCCCGTTACGGGCTGCGGCACGGGCCTGATCGAGCTCGGCCGTCAGGGTGGAGATCAGCCTGAGGGCGTCGTCAACTGCGGTTTCCTGGCCAGGATCCTGGAACGCTGCCGCTGCGTCCGGGCGTTCCAACCAACGGATGAGACGCTCCTCGACGTATGCGTCGAAGACCTCCAACTTGAGGCTCACGCAGCCGTCCTCGCTGCAGATGTAGCTGACGGTCCCGCTGTTGGGGGTGACGCGCACGCCGCCACCGCACTTGGACCCCGAGGCAATGCCGGACAGGAGGTAGCGGACCGAGGTGTCGCCCATGCTCTGCCGGGTGGGGTCGTCGAGGATGTCCTGCGCCTCCTGCCAGACCTCTTCGGAGATGAGGCCGTCCCAGGTCCCCCGTCCGATGATCTCCCCCTGGTGCACGCGAAATCCTGCGTACGCTGCCCGGCGGAGGACTGCGTTGATGCCCCCGTCTGACCATTCGCGCCCGGTGATGGTCTTGATGCCGTCTCCGCGCAATCCGTTCCGGATGCTCCGGACTGTCCTGCGGCTGACGAACTGGGCAAAGATTCGCTGGATGACCGGGGCCCACTCCTCGTTCGGGACCTGGTCGATAAGTTCGCCGGTCTCAGGGTCGTAGCGGCGGCTGTAGCCGACAAGCACCCGGCCGTGAGGGCGGCCAGACTCGGCGTTCAGGCGGACCGTTCGCAGGTTCCGGTCGCGAATGACATCAACTTCGTCCTCGCTGGCGACGGCATCCTGTGCGGTTCTTTTCCGGTCCTGGCGACGGCTCATGTCGTACACGTCGCCGCCGTAGCACCACAGCGTGTTGGTCTCCATGCAGAGACGGCGGATCTGAACGTATACCTCCAGATCGCGCTGTAGGCGGCTGTTTTCCCACGTAACAATCACGTCGCCCTGCCCTGCGCGGACCTGCTCGACTAGTACGTCGAAGCCCTCGCGGATCTTCTTGGCGTATCGGCTGGCGCTGCGGTTCGTGTCGATGAATTCGCCGACGATCAGCCAGCCGCGCTCATCACACTCGCGCCGGTTCTCGATCATCTGGGCCTTGACGCTCTTGCCGCCGCGACTGTTGCGCGCGTACAGGATGGCATTTAGGGGTTTGACCTGCATCGCACCAGGCTAGCGCCATATGCCCTCTGACTACATGTCTCCGAGGTCACGTTTGCGTTCATAGAGTTCACGAACGCGGCGGACGGCCGGGACCGCCCGGACGGCGGGCCCGCGAAGGGTGCGGGCCGGGCGGCCCCCCGGGGTGTCCGGGGGCGTGGTGCACACTGGCAGGCATGTCCGAGCGCACCGCCCCCACCGCCCCGCGCCGCCGCTCGCACCGGCCGACGGGCCGCGGAGCCCGGCGGCTGCCTCCGGGTCCGCCCCGGCATCCGGCCCGCCGGCTGCCCCGCGGGCTGTCCCGGAGCCTGGTTCGATGCCTGGTCCGATGCCTGCCCCGGCGCCTGGTCCGCAGTCTGGCCGGGCAGCTCTTCGTCGTCCAGGTGGTGATCGTCGCCGCCGTGGTCGCCGGTGGCGCGGTGCTCGCGTACCTCTTCACCGCCGATCGCGCCGAGGACGCCGCCCGCCGCCAGGTCACCGCGGTCGCGCATGCCGTCGCGGACTCGCCGTCCGTCCGGGCCGCGGTCGCCGGTCCGGACCCGACCTCGGTGCTCCAGCCGTACGTGGAGCAGGTGCGGGCGGACACCGGGGTCTCCTTCATCACCGTCATGGACACCGACGGCGTGCGCTGGACCCACCCGCTGCCCGAGCAGATCGGGCGGACCTACCTCGGGCACATCGACTGGGCGCTCGCCGGGCAGACCCGCAGTGAGACGTACACCGGCACGCTCGGCCCGTCCGTGCGGGTGGTCGCCCCGGTGTGGGACGACCGGCACCGGGTGGTCGCGCTGGTCAGCGCGGGTCTCACGGTGGAGTCGATCTCCGCACAGCTGAGCGGCCCGCTGCTCGCCCTGGTCGGCGTGGCGGTGGCCGCGCTCGCGGTCGGTGGCGTCGGCACCTACCTCGCCAACTCCCGACTGCGGCGGCACACCCACGGGATGGGGCCGGACGAGCTGAGCCACCTCTACGAGTACCACCAGGCCACCCTGCACGCGGTGCGCGAGGGACTGGTGCTGCTGGACCGCTCGCACCGGGTGGTGCTGTGCAACGACGCGGCCCGGGAACTGCTCGGCCTGGCAGGCGAATTGGACGGCCGTCCGGTGGCTGAGCTGGGGCTTCCGGAGGCACTGGTGGCGGCCGTACTGGGGGAGGAGCCGGTCCGGGACGAGGTGCACCTGACCGCCGAGCGGGTCGTGGTGCTGAACACCTCCACCATCGGCACCGGCACCGGTCTCGGCCGGGTGGTCACCCTTCGGGACCACACCGAACTCCAGGCGCTCAGCGGCGAGTTGGACTCGGTTCGCGATTTCACCGAGGCGCTCGGCGCGCAGGCGCACGAGGCCGCCAACCGCCTGCACGCGGTGGTCTCGCTGATCGAACTCGGCCGCCACGAACAGGCGGTGGAGTTCGCCACCGCCGAGCTCGAACTCGCCCAACAGCTCACCGACCGGGTGGTCGCGGCGGTGAGCGAGCCGGTCCTGGCCGCCCTGCTGCTCGGCAAGGCGGCGCAGGCCGCCGAACGAGGAGTGGAGTTGACCCTCACCGAGGACAGCCGGATCGACGACGGGGTGCTGCCGCCCGGGCTCCCCGCACGGGACCTGATCACCGTGCTCGGCAACCTGATCGACAACGCCGTGGACGCCGCCATCGCCGGTGCGGCCGAGAGCCCCGTCCCGCCGGAGGTCACCGTCACGGCACGGGTCGCCCGCGGCCGGGACTGCGGAGGGCCGGGCCGCAGCGCCCACGGCGACGAGAACGGGGACGGGGACGGGGGCGGGGGCGGGGGCGGCAACGGCGTCAGCGGCGGTGGCGCGGCGGCGGTGGCCGGTGACTTCCTGCTGCTGCGGGTCGCCGACACCGGTGCGGGCATCGACCCGGGCGCGGTCGAGGACGTCTTCCGGCGTGGCTGGAGCACCAAGCAGGACGGCCACGGGCACGGGCACGGGCTCGGGCTGGCGCTGGTCGCCCAGGCCGCCCGGCGCAACGGCGGCACCGTCGAGGTCGGGCGGGAGCGAGGCGCCGTGCTCACGGTGCGACTGCCGCTGGCCGGACGGCCGGGAGAGGCCGTCGGCGACCAGGGGGAGTCCATCCGGCGGCCGGGGGAGTCCCCCGGCCGGGAGCAGGAAGGGGCGCTGGTGTGACCGGTACCGCCGACACCCCCGCCGCGACGGGCATCTCGGTCCTGGTGGTCGAGGACGACCCGGTGGCCGCTGCCGCGCACACCCTGTACGTCCGGCGCGAGCCCGGCTTCCACGCCGCGGGGACCGTCCACAGCTGCGCCGACGCGCTGCGCTTCCTGGACCGGGCCCGCGCCGCCGGCACGCCCGTCGACCTCACCCTGCTCGACCTCTACCTCCCGGACGGCCACGGGCTCCAGCTCTGCCGCACGCTGCGCGCGGCCGGTCACAGCACCGACGTCATCGCGGTGACCTCGGCCCGCGACCTCGCCATGGTCCGGCAGGCGGTCTCCGCGGGCGTCGTGCAGTACCTGCTGAAACCGTTCAGCGCGGCCGCCCTGCACGACCGCCTGGAGCGCTACGCCCGGTACCGCGACAGCCTCGGGCGCACCGGCGAGGCGACCGGGCAGGAGGAGGTCGACCAGGCGTTCGCGCTGCTCCGCACGCCGGAGCGCAGCACCCTGCCCAAGGGGCTGAGCGCGCCCACCCTGGACACCGTCGCCTCGGTGCTGCGCGAGGCGGCCGCCGGGCTGTCGGCCGCGGCCGCGGGCGCCGCCGCCGGGGTCTCGCGGATCACCGCGCGGCGCTACCTGGAGCACCTGGTGGAGACCGGGTGCGCGGTGCGGGAGCCCCAGTACGGGAGTGTCGGGCGGCCGGAGCTCTGCTACCGCTGGAGGGGGCGGGCCTGACGGCCGCCGGGGGTGAGGCGGCATGGGTCGGCGGTCGGGATGGGTCGGAATGGGTTGGCGAGGGCCCGGCCCCGGGCCGTGACCCTTCCGCGCGATGCTCGTTGGATGAACCGGGGGAGGTTCACTCACTCGGGTGGTTCCGGAGGCCCCGGGGCGTTCCTCCAGGTCAAGGGCAGTAAAGTTAGGCTAACCTAACTTCCCCTGGGGGTTTCTCGTGTCACTCGCTGCCGTACCCGTCCAGGCCGCCTCCGGAGCCCCGGCCGCCGGTGAAGCCATCCTGCGCCGTCAGCGCGTCCGCGAGTCCGCCGCCAGAACGTACGCCCGCTCCTTCCCGATCGTCCCGGTCCGCGCCCACGGCATGACCGTCGAGGGCGCCGACGGGAGGCGCTACCTCGACTGCCTCTCCGGCGCCGGCACGCTCGCCCTCGGGCACAACCACCCGGTGGTGCTGGAGGCGATCCGCCGCACCCTCGACAGCGGTGCCCCGCTGCACCTGCTCGACCTCGCCACCGCGGAGAAGGACGACTTCACCAGCGCGCTGTTCGAGAGCCTGCCCGCG
The DNA here is from genome assembly GCF_042677365.1 of Kitasatospora sp. NPDC127116. Taxonomy (NCBI): domain Bacteria; kingdom Bacillati; phylum Actinomycetota; class Actinomycetes; order Kitasatosporales; family Streptomycetaceae; genus Kitasatospora; species Kitasatospora sp. NPDC127116. The sequence continues at coordinate 61,437 of NZ_JBHXTL010000010.1, read as the reverse complement.
GAGTTCGCCGCCCGTGCCCGGGTGCACTTCTGCGGACCGGCCGGGACGGACGCCGTCGAGGCCGCCCTCAAGCTGATGCAGACCGCCACCGGCCGCTCCGGCGCGCTCGCCTTCACCGGCGCGTACCACGGCATGACCGCCGGCGCCCTCGCGCTCACCGGCAACGTCGCCGTCAAGGAGCCGCTGCCGAGCGGTGGCGAAGTCGCCCGGCTGCCCTTCCCCTACGGCTACCGCTGCCCGTTCGGGGTCGGCGGCGACGCGGGCGCCGGCCTCGCCGCGACCTACGTGGAGCGGCTGCTGGACGACCCCTCGGGCGGCGTGGTCCCGCCGGCCGCGATGATCCTGGAGGCCGTCCAGGGTGAGGGCGGGGTCGTCCCCGCGCCCGACGGCTGGCTGCGCGAGATGCGCCGGATCACCGCCGAGCGCGGCATCCCGCTGATCGTCGACGAGGTGCAGACCGGAGTCGGCCGCACCGGCGCGATGTGGGCGATCGAGCACAGCGGCATCGTCCCGGACGCCATGGTCCTCTCCAAGGCCATCGGCGGCAGCCTGCCGCTCGCCGTCGTCGTCTACCGCGAGGACTACGACGGCTGGCGGCCCGGCGCCCACACCGGCACCTTCCGCGGCAACACCCTCGCCATGGCCGCCGGGGCCGCGACGTTGCGCCACGTCGCGGCGAACGGGCTGGCCGAGCGGGCCGCCGCCGTCGGCGAGCGGATGACGGCCCGGCTGCGCGAACTCGCCGTCGAACTACCGGTGATCGGCGACGTGCGCGGCCGGGGGCTGATGCTCGGCGTCGAACTGGTCGACCCGGCGGCCGAGCCCGACGCCTGCGGCGCCCGGCCGGCCGACCCGGCGCTCGCGGTGCGGGTCCGGGAGGCCTGCCTGGCGCGGGGCCTGATCGTCGAGCTCGGCGGACGCCACGACGCGGTGCTGCGGCTGCTTCCGCCGCTCACCATCACGGACGAGCAGGTGGCGGCGGTCCTGGAGCGGCTGGCGGAGGCGATCGCGGCGGCCTCCACGACCGGGCGGCCGGGTGGATCGGCGAACGGGTCGGCGGGCGGATCACCGAGCGGGTCGGCGGGCGGGCCGGGGCAGGCGGTGGCAGGCGCGTCCGCGGGCGCGCCGGCGGCTCGGGGCCGGCGGTGAGCGGCCCCGGACCGGACCCCGGAACCGACCCAGGAACCGACCCCGGCACCGACCCCGTCGGGCTCCCCGCGGACGGCGTCGCGACGGACGCCCTGGCGGGCGGCGCCGCCGGGCCGGGCGCGCTCGGACCGCTGCTGGCCACCGTCCTCGACTCCCTGGAGACGGGCACCGCCATGCGCTCCGGACCGCTGCCGGCCGGCAGTCCGGCCGAGATCGCCGCACTCGTCGACGACGCGCTGGCCAGCGACGACGGACCGGGCGCGCTCGCCCGGCTCACCGAACTGCTCGCCTACGGCGCCGCCGACCCCGCCGACCCGGCCTGCGCCGCGCACCTGCACTGCCCGCCGCTCGCCGTCGCCGCCGCGGCGGACCTCGCGGTCAGCGCCCTCAACCCCTCCCAGGACTCCTGGGACCAGGCCCCCGCCGCCACCGCCCTGGAGAGCGCACTGCTCGCCGAGATCGCCGGACTGGTCGGCTACGACCCGGCGCGCGCCGCCGGCGTCTTCACCTCCGGCGGCACCGAGTCCAACCTCATGGGGCTCATGCTGGCGCGCGACCAGAAGCTCGACGGCATCGTGGAACTGGACGGCATCCCGGCCGGAGTCCGGCCGTGCATCCTCGCCTCCGAGGCCGCGCACTTCTCCGTCCAGCGCGCCGCCGCCCTGCTCGGCCTCGGCGAGCGGGCCGTCATCCCCGTCCCGGTCGACCGCGGGCTGCGGATACGGGAGGACGAACTGGAACGGGCGATGGCCGAGGCCAGTTGGGCCGGCCGGACCCCGATCGCCGTGGTCGCCACCGCCGGCACCACCGACACCGGGGCCGTCGACCCGTTGTCCGCCGCCGCCGACCTCGCCGGCCGCTACGGCGCCTGGCTGCACGTCGACGCCGCGTACGGCGGCGGCGCGCTGCTCTCCGACCGGCTCGCCCCGCTGCTCGACGGCATCGCCCGCGCCGACTCGGTCTCGCTCGACTGGCACAAGCTCGGCTGGCAGCCGGCCGCGGCCGGGGTCTTCCTGGTCCGCCGCGCGGAGACCTACGTCTCGCTCGCCCGCCGCGCCGAGTACCTCAACCCGGTCGACGACGAGCAGGCCGGGTACCCCAGTCTGCTCGGCCGCTCGCTGCGCACCACCCGCCGGGCCGACGCCTTCAAGCTCGCCGTCACCCTGCGCACCCTCGGCCGCGACGGACTGGGCCGGCTGGTCGACGCCTGCCACGACCTCGCCCGCACCGCCGCCGACGCCGTGCGCGCCGACCCGGCGCTCGAACTCCACGCCGAGCCCGTGCTCACCGTCATCCTCTTCCGCTACCGGCCGCCCGGGGTGACGGACGAGGCGGCGTTGGACGAGGTGAACGGCCGGCTGCGGCGCCTGCTGCTGCGCACCGGCCGGGCGGTGGTCGGCCGCACCGAACTCCCGGGCGACGGCCCGGGCCGGGTCCGGCTGAAGCTCACGCTGCTGAACCCCCACGCCACGGTGGGGGAGGTCGGCGCGCTGCTGCGGGAGGTGGTGGGCGCCGGGCGCAAGGTGGCGGGCGAGCGGGCGGGGTAGGGCGGACGGCTCTGGGCGGGCCGGGCGCTCCCGGGCGGGTCGGCCCTTCGGTCGGACCGGGCTTCCGGGCGGGCAGGCCCCGGGGTTCCGGGCGGGCAGGGCCCGGGGTTCCGGGCGGGCTGGGCCTCGGGATCAGCCGCCCAGGAGGATCGACCGGGTGAGCTCCCAGGTGTCGGGGTCGGCGGCGACCAGGAGGCCGTCCTCGCAGCCGGGGGCCTCCGGGCGGTACGGGGTGCCGTCCGGGCGGGCGGAGACGCCGCCGGCCTCGGTGACCAGGAGCGAGCCGGGGGCGTGGTCCCAGGGAAGGGTGCGCCAGTAGAGGATGAAGTCGAAGCGGCCCTCGACGACGTCCGGGTACTCGATCCCGGCGGCGTGCCGGCCGGGGGAGATCTCGCCGAAGGACGCGATGTTGTCCTGGAGCCGGCGGCGGTGCTCGGCGTCGAGGTAGCGGCTCTTCACCGAGCCGCGCAGCTTCGCGACGTCCCGGGGTGCCGGTGGACGGGTCAGGCGCTCGCCGTCGCGCCAGGCGCCGGAGCCCAGTTCGGCGCAGTAGGCGGTGGCGGTGGCGGGCTGCCAGATCCAGGAGGCGACGGTCCGGCCGGAGCGGACCAGGGAGCACATCACGGCGTACTCGGGTCTACCGGCGACGAAGTTGGCGGTGCCGTCCACCGGGTCGACCAGCCAGACGGCGGGCTCGTCGCGAAGGGCCAGGGCGAGCGACGGGTCGGCGGAGACCGCCTCCTCGCCGACCACGGGGACGGGCAGCAGCTCGTGCAGTCGGCGGGCGATGATCGTCTCGGCCTCGCGGTCGGCGACCGTCACCACCTCGCCGGGGGCCTTCTCCATCACCTCGCCGGCGGCCAGCGCCCGGAAGCGCGGCTCCACCGCCTCGGCCGACGCCTCGGCGAGTATCTCCGCCACCTTGTCCATCAGCACGTTCGCGCTCCCTTCGCTGCATACCACTCTCCCACGAGTGGAGGAACGGGGCGGCGGCGGACCGGGGGCGGTGGGACAGCCGCCGGCCGGGAGGCGACGGGTGACAGCTCACGACTGACAACTGACAGCTGACAGCTTTCGAAATCTGTCAGCTGTCAGTTGTCGGCTGTTATCCGTCACCCGTCGGCCGCCGTCACCCGTCGCCCGTCCTTCGTCCTCCGTCACCCCTCCGCCGGGCTCGGTCCATCGCCGCCCAGGTAGTGGAAGCCCGGGCGAGGGTGCATCAGGAACTCGTGGTGCGAGATGTTCCACGCGTACGCGCCCGCCATCGCGAACAGCACGCGGTCGCCCGTCCGCAGGCCGTCCGCGCCCTCGGCCGCGTGGGCGAGGACGTCCTTCGGGGTGCAGAGCTGTCCGGCCAGGGTGGCGCGGCCGCCGGTGACGGCCGGGCGCGGCCAGGGGTGCGGCCAGGCGTCCACCGGGAGCACCGCGAAGGGCTGGGAGTGCCCCCGGGTCACGGGCGTGCGCAGGTGGTGGGTGCCGCCGCGGACCACCGCGAAGTCCTCGCCGTGGCTCGCCTTCACGTCCAGCACCTCGGTCGCGTACCAGCCGCAGTAGGCGGTCAGCGCCCGGCCGGGCTCGATCCGCAGGGTCAGCCCGGGGTGGGCGTCGAGCAACTCGGCCAGGCCCTCGCCGAAGGCCGTCCAGTCGAAGCGGGAGGAGGGGTCCGCGTAGTCCACGGCCATTCCGCCGCCGATGTTGACCTCCGCCAGGGGGAAGCCGTGCCGCTCGGCCAGTGCGGCCGACCAGGCGACGATCCGCGCCGCGACCGACAGCTGCTCCGCCGCCGGGAGCCCGCTGGCCAGGTGGGCGTGCACGCCGCGCAGCCGCAGCCGGCGCGCCGACGGACCGCCGCCGGTGAGCAGCCGGACGCACTCCTCGGCCCGGTCCGGGTCCAGCCCGAACGGCGTCGGACGGCCGCCCATCGCGAGCGGCACCGCGTCGAGCGCTGCCGTCTCGACCGCGAGGTTGACCCGCAGCAGCACGTCCACGACCGCGCCGGGCCGGTCCGCGAGGACGGCGGCCAGCCGGTGCAGCTCCTGCTCGCTCTCGACGTGCCAGCGGTGCACCCCGGCGTCCACCGCCGCGGTGATCTCGGCCGGAGTCTTGCCCGGCCCGCCGAAGGCCAGAGGAGCGTCCGGCACGACGGCCCGGACGTGGGCCAACTCCCCTCCGCTGGAGACCTCGTAGCCGTCCACCACCGGACGCAGCTCGGTCAGCAGTGGCGCCTCCGGGTTGGCCTTGGCGGCGTAGTACAGCTCGACCCGCTCGGGCAGCGCGGCCCGGACGGCGGCAGCGTGCTCCCGAAGGGCTGCCAAGTCGTAGACGTAGGAGGGAAGTTCGTCGGGGGTGAGGCCGGCGGTGAAGCTGCGGACGGCCTCGGTGGGTCGGACGGCCTCGGCGGGCCGGGCGGTCTCGGTCGTCATCGGGCGGTGCTCCCGGCGGGTAGGCGGACGGGCGTGTGCGCCGGCGGGCGGGCGGACGCGTGGTCCGGTGTGCGGGCGGGCATGCGGGCGGCCCCGGCGAGGACGGAGCCGGCCAGCGGGGAGGGCAGCCGGACGTAGCCGGCCTCGCGGTCGGCCTTGCGCTCCCAGCGGGTCAACAGGTTGGCCTTGGCGGGCAGTGGCACACCGGCGAGCAGAGCGCGCAGCCGGGGCGGGCAGCCGTGCGCGGCGGCATACTCCTCCAGGGTGTCCCGGACGGCCTGCCAGAGCGCGCACTCCAGCTCGGGGTGGCGGTCGGCGAGCGCGGCGAGCAGTTCGGCGACGTGGTTGACCAGCAGGCAGTACACCACCCGGTCCCAGCCGCGTTCCGCGTCGTAGGTCATCGGGCCGGCCACCTCGGGCGCGAGCGCGGCGAGGATGTCGGCGTTCTGCTCGGGGACGAGCTTGGTGCCCTCCAGATCGCGGAAGAGCACCTGGACGGGGTGCCCGGAGGGGTCCACGCCGATCAGCACGTTCTGCAGGTGCGGTTCGAGCACCACACCGTGGTCGAAGTAGGCGGACAGGACCGGCGGGAGGAGCAGTCGCAGGTAGTCGCGCCACCAGTCGAGCGCCGCCGCGCCGTCCGGACTCGCGCCCAGCAGGCGGGAGATGTGCGCGGAACTGGTCGGGTGCTCGTCGGCGACGGCGGCCGTGAGCAGCGGGGTGGCGCCGGGCCGCAGCACACCGCCGAAGCCCTCCCGGACGATCAGGCCGAAGCCCTCGTACAGTGCCCGGTCGGGCCGGCCGTCGGCGCCGGGCAGCGCGAGGGTGCGGAAGGCCGGTTCGCGCAGCACGCCCGAGGCCGGGAAGCGCCGGGCGAGGTCGGCCAGGGCCGGGGCGAGCAGCCGGGTGAGCGCGACGGCGCCGGTGAGCTCGTACGCGGCGTTCTTGCGCAGGCAGTTGGTGATGCGGACGTTCAGGCTGAACTTGAGGAAGGCGTCGGCGCCGTGCAGGGTGCGCACCGAGGCGGTGGCGGTGAAACGCTCGCCGCGGGGGCCCAGGTCGAGGACGTCGCCCCGGGCCAGGGCGGCGCGCAACAGGGGGTGGTCGCCGATGAGTTGGTACTGCCAGGGGTGCGCTGGCAGCAGCCGGTAGCCGTCCGGCACCTCGCCGAGGCCGTCCAGCAGTGCGGTCGCGCTCCCGTCCAGTGACTCCTCGGCCAGCAGGTCCGCGCGGACGGCGAGGTGGCGCAGGGGGAAGGCGGCGCGGGACTCGGGGGCGTAGCCGCGCCAGTCGCCGCGGGCGGCGGATCGGGACTTGGGGGCCGGGTGGAAGCGGTGGCCGAACAGCAGTGCCTGCTCGGACTCCAGGTAGCGGTCGGCGCCGGGGGCCGGCCGGTCGTCCAGGCCCTGGCGGACGCCCTGGTGGCTGGACGCGACCTGGTCGAGGAACTCCTCGTTCACCGTGCCGGTGCGCAGCTCCAGTTCGTGCTGGACGTACTCGGCCAGCTCCTGCCAGCCCAACTCGACCCAGTCGCCGCCCCGTTCGACCTCGACCGGCCCGGTGAAGCGGTGCGCGCCGAGCAGCGAGGTGCGGCGCAGGGCGACCCGCAGCAGGGCGCCTCGGCGCGGCAGCCGCAGCAGCAGGCGGCCGCCGTCGGCGGCGGTCTGGTGCTCGGGCGCGGAGACCTCCCGCAGCAGGCAGTTCAGCAGGGTGTGGACCACCGCCTCGTCGGCGGTGGGCAGTTCGTCGCCGCCGAGCCGGCCGGTGGTGTCGAGGGGCCGGCCGGTGGGGTCGCGGGGTTCGTCGGTCCTGGGCGAGTGGGCGGACTGCTCGGGGGTCATCGGCGACTCCAGCGCTGGCGGAGGGACGGGAGGGTGAGGGTGGCGGCCGCGACGGCGGCCAGCAGGGCGCCGGCGGTTCCGGCCACCACGGGGGCGGCGGCGCCGAACCACCCGTTGGCCAGCGCGGCGACGGCGCCGGCGGCGACGGCGCCGCCCTTGGAGACGAGTTCGAGGGCGCCGAACATCCGCCCGGGCGGGCGCCCCCGGGCGGCACCGGCGGCGAGTACGGCGAGGCAGACCAGCCCGAGTGTGAGCCCGGCGCCGAGCAGCAACCGGACGGCGACGAACACGGGCAGCGAGTATGCCACCGTGTGCCCGGCCAGGCCGAGCGCGACGAAGCCGAAGCCGAGCGCGATGCCGGTGTGCGGGCGGGCGTGGAACACGGTGTGGGTGCGGGAGGCGAACACCAGGTAGCACAGGTGCGGCAGGGCGAACAGCACGCCGGTCGTGGTGCCGTCCACGCCGGGCAGGCGCTGCTCGGCGAGGGCGATCAGGTAGGGGAGGGAGATCACCGTCGCGAAGACGAAGGCGAACTCGAAGGCGTAGAGCGGCAGCAGCGACACCGTGGCGACCCGCTCGGCCGGCCGGCCGGCGGTGGCCGCCGCGGCCTCGGCGAGCTCCGGTTCGGGCAGCAGGGAGAGGAACACCGCTGCCGCGAGCGGGAGTACGGCCATCACGAGGTACTGGCGGTGCGGATCGATCCACGGGGAGAGCGCCCCGACCAGGATCGGCGCCGCCACCAGCGCCGCCCGCGCGCTGCCCTGCATCAGGGTGAGGGCGCGGGAGAGCCGGGAGCCGTCGAGCGCGGCGGCCAGATAGCCGTTGGTGGCGGCGAAGGTGCCGCCGAGGAAGCCCTGGAGGACCAGCGCGAGGGTGAACGCGGTCAGGCTGTCGGCCGCCCCGGCCAGCAGGAAGGAGACGGCGAGGCCGAGTTGGGCGCGCAGCAGCAGTCGCTTGCGCCCGAAGCGGTCGGCCAGCCGGCCCCACAGCGGTGCGCCGAGCGCGCTGAACACCGTCGGGACGATGTACAGCACACCGGCCCAGCGGGCCTGGGGGTCGCCGAGGGCGGGCAGGATCGCGGTCAGAAAGGGCGGCAGGCCGAGAGCGGCGAAGGAGGCGACGAAGTAGCAGGCCGCGACGGCGTGCACCTGGCGCCGGGCGAGCCCGCCGGAGGGGTCGGCCGATGGCTGCGACCGCTGCGGCAGGGTCTCCGCGCTCACCGGTGGGTCCCGTCCGGGTGCCGGTGGCCGTGCGGACCGCCGTACGGTCGGTTGTCCGGGTGACTGTCCAGGTGGCTGCCCGGGTGACTGTACGGACGGGTGTCCTGAGGAGCGTCCGGATGGTTCCGCGCGTGCTCGTTCAGATGGTCCTGCGGTGGTTCGCAGGCCTGTTCGCGCAGGTAGTTGGGCCCGCTGGTGTAGTGCTTGTTGATGTCGGCGGCCCCCGAGCGCTGCTTGCTGAGCAGTGTTCCGGCGGTGACCATGGCCTTGACCGGCAGCCGCTCGGCGTCCAGCAGGGCGGCCCGCAGGGGTTCGCCGACCGGCCCGATCCGCGCCACGGACTCCGCCGTGTGCTTCCTCAACAGGTCCAGGGTGTCCGCGAGTTCGGCCCTTCCGTGGTCGGCGAGGCCGAAGGCGAGGGCGCCGGTGCACAGGTGGCCGGTGATGGTGGCGAACAGGTCGACGAGCGGCCGGTCGTCCTCGCCGAAGATCCGCGCGTCGTCGAACTCCTCCTGGTCGGGTGCGAGTTCGCCGAGCGAGGCGGTCATCCGGGCGGTGTGCACGCGCGGTCCGTCGTCGTCCTTGTAGAGCAGCCGCAGGCCGTTCCGGTCGAGCACCAGGGAGGTGTTCTGCTGGTGCGACTCCAGGGCCACGCCGTGGCCGAACAGTGCGGCCTGCCAGTCGAGCAGCAGCTCCAGCAGGGCGTCGTAGCAGGCGAGGACGTCGCCGCCGTAGTAGCGGTCCGCGAGGTGGTCGACGACGAGCCGCCCGCCGGGCGCGGGGGCCAGCAGGGCGGCCAGCGGGACGGTCGACGCCTGCTCCAGTCCTGCCGGGTAGCGGCGCAGCAGTACGGCCAGCAGCTCGTGCCCGGCGTGTGCCCAGGACTGCTCGTCGGCGTGCAGGACGCGGCCGGCGAAGCGCGGCTCGCGCGCCAGGACGGCCTCGATCAGCCGTTGGCCGGCGGCGCCGTCGAGCAGCGTGCCGGGCTTGATGGTGCGGCGGTTGAGGCGGCCCAGAGTGGCGGTGGCCAGCGGGAGCTTGAGGTGGCAGGCGGGGTCGTCGGCGACGGCGACGGTGCGCATGGACAGCGTCGGGACGACGGTCAGGTACGACCGTTCGGCGAGCACCGCGCGGCCGGCCAGGCCGGTGGCGGCCAGTGCCTCGTCCAGCGGCGCGCCGACGGTGAGGGGGTGGACCGGAAGAGTGGCCCAGCCCTCGCCGGGGCACCGGTCGGCGAGGCCGAGCCAGGCCGGGGTGGGCCACCAGCTCGGCAGCGGCCGGTCGCCGTGGACGGTCAGCGCGCCGGCCGGGACGGCCAGCCAGCGCAGTTCGAAGGGGGCGTGGAACTCGGGTGCGTAGGACTGGAGTTGGGATTCGCTGAGGCCGGAGCGGCCGCGTGCGGTGGGGTAGACCGGGTGGTCGAGGTAGGCGGCCAGGGTGTCGTGGCCGAGGGCGGCGGCGAGGCCGGTCCAGTCGGCCGGGTCCGCGCCGTACAGGTCGGCGAGCCGGTCGTGCACCTCGGGGCGGACGCGCTCGTGCAGCTCCATGGTGGCGAGGGTCTGGCGGCACTCCTCGGCGAAGGCCGCCCAGCCGGGCCGGTCCTCGGCCTCGGCGGACTCGGCGAGTCCCGCCACGACGGCGTCCGGACCGGTGAGCCGCCGGCCGGCCAGCTCCAGCAGCGGCAGCCGGGCCGCGTACTCGCACTGGAAGCCCTCCGGGCGTACGGGCAGGGCGAGTTGCAGCCCGGGAACGGTCAGCCAGGGGCCGTCGGCGCGGTCCTCGACGGTGCCGTGGGAGCGCAGGCCGAGGACGTCCTCGCGCAGCAGGGCGGAGAGCACGCGCAGGGTGAGCTGCTCGGCCGCGGTCCACGGCTTCTCGCCGGCCGCGGTCGACGGCTGTCCGGCGGGAGTCGCGGGGTGGGCCCCGGCCGCGGTCCGGTGTCCGCGGGCCGTGGCGGGTCGGTCTCCGGCGGTCACGGGGTGATCTCCCAGCGGTTGGCGGCGAGGAAGCGGGCGGCGGCGGCGTCGACCGCTGCCTGGTCGGTGCCGACCGTCCAGACGACGCCCAGGTAGTCGCGGTTGGTGCGGTAGTGCTCGTGGCGCTCGCCGACCGGGCGCAGCGGGCGATAGGCGAGCCGGACGCCGTCGCGCTCCTCGTCGTACGGACCGGGGGCGGCGGCGAGGACGCCGGCGCGGTCGGCGCAGACCACCTCGTTGCGGGCCCGGCGGGGCGTGGCGGCGCACTGCTCGGCGAGGTCGGCGGGCAGGTCGCGGCCCAGGTGGACACCGAGGATCAGCTCGAACAGGGGTATGCCGAGGACCTCGGCCAGCATCAGGTCGCACTGGTCGCCGATGGCGCGGTAGTTGACCTCGATGATGCGGGCGCGGCCGTCCGGCTGGACGACGAACTCGGTGTGGCAGGAGCCGAAACCGACGCCCAGCGCGTCGAGTTGGGCGAGCACCTGGTCGACCACCGGCTGCGGGTGGGCCGGGACGAAGGTGAGCACCTCCTCGATGAAGTCGGGCGGCGGGGAGACCCGGGTGCGGAAGCCGCCGAGGACGTGTCGTCGCCGGGCGTCGCCGAGGGTCTCCAGGGTGCACAGCTGCCCGGTCAGGAACTCCTCGACGACCAGGGTGGCGCCGGCCCTGCGGTGCTGGATCTCCCGGCAGCGCCGGGCGAGTTCGTCGGCGTCGGCGACCAGGGTGACGTCCTCGCTGGCGACCCCCTCGCGGGGCTTGACCACACAGGGGAACGGCACGTCCAGCTCGGCCGGGTCCTGGCCGGGGTCCAGCTCGGCGGACCGGACGGTGTCCAGGCCGGTCAGTGCGAGGTGGCGGCGCAGTTGGCCCTTGTCCTTGGCGCGCAGCGCGGCCTTCCAGTCCTTGGCCGGGAGGCCGAAGTACTCGGCGGCCAGCGCGGTCTGGGTCTGGAGGTGGTCGCTGTTGCTGAACACCGCCTCGGGCGCGTGGCCGGGGGCGGCCGCGGTGCGGCGGGAGATGAGGCTGATGACGGCGCGGAAGTCGCGGACGTCGCACTCCAGGACCTCGGGTGCGGGGAAGGACAGCTCGGCGTAGGCCCGCCGGTGGGCTTCGGCGCCGTCGGTCAGGACGGTGACGTCGAGCCCGAGCCGGGCGGCGGCGGGCAGGAAGCCGGAGGTGACCGAGTCGGTGGGGTTGAGCGCGAGCAGGTAGAGGCGCATGGAGGGTCCTCGGAGGGTGGCGGAGGAAGGAGGGCGAACAGATGACAGCTGACAACTTTCGAAATCTGTCAGTTGAATTCCGTCGTCTGTCATCGGCCGTCCGACGGATGACGGACGTCATCTGTTCGCCTCGGCTGTCGACGGTTACTTCGGCGCGTCCACGCCCGCCGCCTTGGCGATGTCGCCGAGCATCGCGTCGGCGGCCTGGACTCCGATGCCGGACATCCAGGTCTCGTCCGGGACGTTGAACACCTTGTTGTTCTTGACGGCGTTCAGGCCCTGCCAGACCGGGGTCTGCTGGACCTCGCTCTCCTTGGTCTTGGTCGGGTCGTCGGCGGTGGTGACGAACACCAGGTCCGCGTCGGCCTGGTTGATCTGTTCGGCGCTGACCTCGACGATGTTCTGCTCCACGTCCTGCGGGGCCGGACGGGCCAGGCCGACGTCCTTGAGCACCACGCCGCTGTAGGAGGCCTTGGCGTACAGGCGGGTCGGGCCGGCCACGAAGCGGACCACCGACGCCGTCGGCATGGTCCCGTCGTTCTTCGCCTTGATCGCCTCACCGAGCTTCTTCGCCCGCGCCTCGTAGTCGGCCAGCGCCTTCTTGGCGTCGTCCTCCTTGCCGAGCGCCTGGGCGTACAGCGCGAGGTTCTCCTTCCACGGGAAGCCCGTGGTCTCGGCCAGTACGGTCGGGGCGATCGCGTTCAGCTGGTCGTACACCTTGGCGTGGCGGACCTTGGAGGAGAGGATCAGGTCGGGCTTGAGGGAGGCGATCAGCTCCAGGTTCGGCTCGTTCATCGGGCCGACGTCCTTGGTGTCCTTGATCTTGTCCTTGAGGTAGTTCGGGAACCCGCCCTCGGTCTTCATGTGCGGGGACACGGCGCCGACCGGCGTGATGCCGAGCAGGGTGACGTCGTCCAGCTCGCCGCTGTCCAGCACCACGACGCGCTTGGGCCGGCTCTTGATCTGGGCCGTTCCGGCGGCGTGCTTGACGCTGCGCGGGAATCCGGCGGCGGTGGCGGCCGAGCCGGAGGACGCGGACGACGCGGAGTCGCCGCCCGACTCGGCGCCGTCCCCGGTGCTGCCGCAGGCGGCGAGCAGGGTGGTGGAGAGGGCGACGGCGAGGACGGCGACAGGGAGTCGGCGGTTCATCGGGGTTCCTTGGGTCGGTTCGAGCCGGCTGCCCGAACAGGGGTGTGGGGAGGGGGAGTTCATCAACAGGAGGTCAGGGGGAGATCAGGGGGGAGATCAGGGGGGAGGTCAGGGGGACGGCGGGGCGTCACCGCGCCGCGTCCGTGCTCGCGGCACGACCAGCGGCGTGCCGGTCTCCGGGTCGGGCACGACCCGGCACGGCACCTGGAAGACGGCTTCCACCAGTTCCGCCGTCAGCACCTCCGACGGCGGACCGGCGGCCGCGAGCCGCCCGTCCTTGAGCACCACCAGGTGGTCGGCGTACCGGGCGGCCTGCCCGAGGTCGTGCAGCACCATCACGACGGTCCGCCCGGCCTCGGCGTGCAGGTCGGCGACCAGGTCGAGGACGTCCAGCTGGTGGCGCAGATCCAGGAAGGTGGTCGGCTCGTCGAGCAGCAGCAGGTCGGTCTCCTGGGCGAGGGCGAGCGCGATCCAGACCCGCTGGCGCTGCCCGCCCGAGAGCCGGTCCACCTGGCGGTCGCGCAGCTCGGCGGTGCCGGTGCGCTCCAGCGCCTCCTCGACCGCCGTCTGGTCCGCCTTGGACCACGGGCTGAGCATCCGCTGGTGCGGGTAGCGCCCGAGCCGCACCAGCGCCTCGACGGTGACGGCTTCGGGGGTGACGGGCTGCTGGGGGAGCAGCCCCATCCGCTTGGCGAGCGCCCGGGCGGGCATCCGGTGGATGTCGGCGCCGTCCAGGGTGACCGTCCCGGCGGCCGGGTCGAGCAGCCGGACCAGCCCGCGCAGCAGCGTGGACTTTCCGCAGGCGTTCGGCCCGACGATCGCGGTGACGGCGTCGCCGGGCAGTTCGAGGTCGAGCCCGTCCACGATGGTCCGGTCGCCGTAGCGCAGGCCGAGGCCCCGGGCGGCGAGCCGGTTGGCACCGGCACCGGCGGCCACAACGGCGGGACTCCCGGCAGTCGCACCCGAGGCTTCGGCGGCCCTGTCAACCCTGTCAACCCTGTCAGCCCGTTCGGCCCCAGTGGTCCCAGCAGCCCCGGTGGCCCCGGCGGCGCCGGCCGTCCCGGCGGTCGTCTCGACGGAGGTCATCAGCTGCTCCTCTGGGGAAGCCGGCCCTGGCGGATCATCAGCACCAGGAGCCAGGGCGCGCCGAGGGTGGCGGTGACGGCACCGACCGGCAGGCCGTGGACGGGGATCACGTGCAGCACGAGGAGGTCGGCGGAGAGCAGCAGTACGGCGCCGGTGAGCGCGGTGAGGCCGAGCGTGCCGAGGGTGGGCGGTCCGGCGAGCAGCCGGACCAGGTGCGGGACGGCGAGGGCGACGAAGGCGACCGGCCCGGTGAGCGCGGCGGCCAGCGAGGCCAGGGTGATGGTGAGCAGCAGCAGTCCGAGCCGGTCCCGGGCCGGGCTGAGGCCGAGGCCGCCGGCCGAGTCGTCGCCGAGGTCGAGCACGGCGATCCGCCGCTGGCAGAGCAGCAGGGCGACGGCGGTCAGCGCGATGGCGGTGCCGCCGATCGACACCTCGGTCCAGTTGCGGCCGTAGAGCGAGCCGGTGGTCCACTGGAGCGCGGAGGAGGCCAGCTCGGCCGGGAACCGTACGATCATCAGATTCACGGCGGCGGCCAGGCCTTGCTGGACCGCCAGTCCGACCAGCACCAGCCGGGTGACGGCCATCCTGGAGCGCCAGGCGAAGCCGCCGAGCAGCAGCGCCGCGAGCAGCCCGCCGCCGACCGCGGCCAGCGGGATCAGCTGCTGGGAGGCGCCGGTGGCGAGCATCAGCACCGCACCGAAGGAGGCGCCGCCGGTGATGCCGATGGTGTCGGGGGCGGCGAGCGGATTGCGGAACAGCCGCTGGAGCGTCGATCCGGCCATCGCCAGCCCGGCACCCGCGATCAGTGCCGAGACCACCCGGGGCGCGCGGAACTGCCGCACCACCAGGACGTTTCCGGGCTCGCCCTGTCCGACCAGCGCGCGCAGCGCGTCCCAGGCGGAGATGCCGACCCGCCCGGTGCCGAGTGCGATCCCGGTCAGCAGCACCAGCAGCGCGGCGGCCACCAGCGACCAGACGGCGGTACGGGCGCGGCGGCGGCCGAGGGCCCGGACGGGCAGGGGGATCGCGGTCACCTGGCCACCTTCCGGGCCAGCACCGCGAGCAGCGGCGCACCGAGGAACGCGGTCACGATGCCGACCTCGATCTCGGACGGGCGGACCACCAGCCGGCCGAGCACGTCGGCGGTGAGCAGCAGCAGTGGACCGGTGACCAGGCAGCCGGGCAGCAGCCAGCGGTGGTCGTTGCCGAGCAGTGGACGGACCAGGTGCGGGGCAGCCAGTCCGATGAACGCCAGCGGTCCGGCCACGGCGACCGCGCTGCCCGCGAGCAGCACCACGGCCAGGCCGCCGACCACCCGGATCCGGGCCACCGGCACGCCCAGCGCCTGCGCGGTCTCGTCGCCGAGCGCCAGCGCGTTGAGGGCGGGTGCCACGGCGAGGGCGCCGACCAGGCCGAGCACGAGGAAGGGCAGGACGGGGGTGAGGGTGTCCAGGTGCCGCCCGGCGATCGAGCCGGCCAGCCAGAACCGGGCCTCGTCCAGGGTGCGGTGACTGGCCAGCATCAGCGCGGAGGTCCAGGAGGTGAGCACCACGGTGAGCACGGTGCCGCCGAGCGCGAGCCGGACCGGGTCGAGGTCCCCGCCTCGCCGGGACATCGCGTACGCGGCGACGGCGGCGACGGCCGCCCCGGCGAAGGCGAACCAGACGTACTCGACCGGGCGGGCGAGGTTCAGCGTGTAGATCGCGGCGACCACGAAGAGGCTCGCCCCGGCGTTGATGCCGAGGGTGACCGGGGAGGCCAGCGGGTTGCGGGTCACGCCCTGGGCGACCGCCCCGGCGACGCCGAGCGCGGCCCCGACCGCCAGTCCGATGAGCGTGCGCGGGACCCGAAGGCCCGTCACCACGTCGGCGTCACCGCCGTGGGCGGCACCGGTGAGGGCGTCGAGCACGGTGGAGAGCGGAATGGAACGGGAGCCCAGCGCAAGGCTCAGGGCGGCACACAGCACGAGCGCACACACGCCGGCGAACAGCAGCAGGGGCTGCCGGACCGCCGGAGAACGAGGCGTCGCCGGGGCTGTGGGGGCCGGCGGGTCGGTTCTCAGCACGAAGCGAGATCTTAGGTTAGGTTCGCCTAAGTTCGTCAAACCCCGACGGGCTCGGCCGATGGGGCCGACGGGTCGACCGGCGGGCCGGGCCGTGGTCGCCGGGCGCCGTGAGGCGTTGTAAGGTGAGCCTCACCTTAATCGATCATGCAGAATCGATCTCGGGAGTGCCAATGGTTCCCGGAACACCCATGCCCGTCGCGCCCTCGGTGCGTGCCGGGGCCCCGGCGCTCGTCGCCGACTACCGGCGACTGGTGGAGCTCTGCCCAGTGCTGGAGCTGCGCCTCCTGGACAGCGGCGAGCCCGACCCGCGCGCCGCCGACGGCTGGCACTCCGGAGCCCGACTCGCCGCCGACGAAAGCGCGCTGGCCGCGGTCCTGGCCGGTGCGGAGGCCCGCATCGCCGACGAGCACGGCAGTGCCCCGCGACCGCACGTCACCGCCTCCCGGCTGCTCCACCACTACGCCTGGTCGGCCTGCCTGCTGATCGCCGGCCCCTGGCACCTCTCCCGCCGAGTGCCGGCCGTCGACCCCGCCGACCTCTGGCTGCACGCCCCCACCGGTGCGCTCGCCCTGCGCCCGCGCGGCCACGTCACCCTGCCCGGCGATGTCACCATGCCTGGCCACGTCACCCTGCCCGGCGACGACGAACTGCGCGCCGAACTGCGGACCGCCGTGGTCGCGCACCTCGGGCCGGTGCTCGCCGCGTTCGCCGGGCCCACCCGGCGCCGCGACCGCGCCCTCTGGGGCATGGTGACGGACGACCTGGCCTCCGCCCTCTGGTACCTCGGCCGGATGCTCGGCGAGGAGGACGCCTCCGTCGCCGCCGCCGAGGCCGTCCTGCCCGGTGGCACCCTGCCGCTCCCCGGCGGCGCCGACTTCCGCCGCCTGCACACCCCCGACGGGCGCGCCCACCACACCCGCACCCGGCTCGGCTGCTGCCTCTACTACGCGGTCGGGCCCGCGGCGACCGCCTGCCTGACCTGCCCCCGGACCTCCGACGAGGAACGCCTGCGGCGGCTCTGACGCCCCGTCCGCGAACCCGCCGCACCGCGGGGTTCGCTGTCAGTGGCATGGGCTATGGTCGCCGGCATGATCGATTCCACCGTGCGGGTCCGGATCGCCCGCCCCTCGCGCGACCTCGCGGCGGCCGAGCGGTTCTACGTCGGCGGCCTCGGCCTCGCCGTGCTGTGGCGCAGCACCGAGCGGGTGTCCGGCGAGCACGACCTGCTGATGGTCGGCCCGTCCGGCGGCAGCTGGCACTTCGAGCTGACGCACGACCCGGAGCGGCCGCTGGAGCCCACCCCGACGGTGGACGACCTGTTCGTCGTCTACCTCGGCGCCCCGGTGGACGAGGCCCTGGTCGCCCGGCTGGAGGAGGCCGGCGGCACCCGGGTCGAGTCCCACAACCCGTACTGGGACGAGTACGGCGTGACGGTGGCCGACCCGGACGGCTACCGGCTGGTGCTCTGCTCCCGCACCTGGGGCGCCTGAGCGTCCGGCGCCAGGCGCACCGGGTCGGCCGTAGCCGTCGGGCCCTCCTCGCGCGGTGCGGGAGGGGGCGTCCGTCCCGCGGCCCCGACCGGCATCACCGCCACGCCCCGGTCCAGGTCCACGCCCAGGTGCGGCGGCCCGCCGGCCTGCGCGTCGTCCCGCAGCACGAGCTGCTCCCGCTTCTGCTCGATCTGCACCTGCTTGCCCGGGCTGAACAGGGCGTGCAGCTCGTCCAGCCCGCCGGCGCCCATCCCGGCCCCGGGCCCGCGGCGCCGCGGGCGCGACGAGGACTCGTCCTGAACCTGCCACGCCGCCAGCAGCACCATCCCCAGCACCGCCACCACCGCCGCCGCCACACCCACGATCCACCCCATGCCCGCTCAACGCGGCCGCGGGGCCGTCGCGTTCCCGGGGCAGGGCCGGGAGGAGTTGGGCCGGGCTGGACCGGGCTGAGCTGGGTCGGGCCGGGCAGGGCCGGGCCGGGCCCAGGACGCCGGCGCGCCGTGGGCGCAGTGCGGGCGCAGTGTGGCGAAAACCGCATGGGCGGGCGACGGGCCCACCGGATACGCTGCCGGACGAACCGGAAGGAGCGCCCTGACCATGCCCGTGCGCGGAACCCTCGTGGACATTCCGACGGCGGACGGCACCGCCGACGCCTACCTCGCCCACCCCGACGACGGCCGGGCCCACCCGGCTGTCATCCTCTACATGGACGCCTTCGGGCTCCGACCGCACCTTGAGCGCATGGCCGACCGGCTGGCCGCGGCCGGGTACACCGTGCTCGTCCCCAACGCCTTCTACCGGGCGGGGCGCGCGCCGGTCGTCGAACTGCCGGAGCTCATCGACCTGGAGCAGGCCGACGAGCTGTTCGCCCGGATCGTCCCGCTGCTCGACACGCTCACCCCGGAGGCGACCGCGCGCGACGCGGACGCGTATCTGCGCTGGCTCGGCGAGTCCCCGCTGGTCCAGGACGGCCCGGTCGGCCTGACCGGCTACTGCCGCGGGGCCCTGCTGGCGCTGCGCACGGCCGCCAGTCACCCGGACCGGATCGCCGTCGCGGCCGGATTCCACGGCGGCAGCCTCGCCACCGACAGCCCGGACAGCCCGCACCTGGGCGCCGACCGGATCACCGCAGAGCTGTACTTCGGCCACGCGGACGACGACCCCGCGCTGCCGCCCGAGCAGATCGACCGGCTCGCCGCGGCCCTCACCGCCGCCGGCGTCCGGTACCGGGCCGAGGTCTACGCCGGCGCCCCGCACGGCTACACCCAGGCCGACACCAGCCGCTACGACGCCGCGGCCGCCGAGCGGCACTGGGAGGCGCTGCTCGGCCTGCTGAAGCGGGTCCTGCCGGCCTGAGGTCGTACCTGTTGACCGGGCGCCCGTTCGGCCACGCACCGGTCCGCGCGAGTCCGCACCGGTCCGCGCGGGTCCGCGGGAGTCCACACAGGTCCGCGCGGGTCCGCGCGGTCATCGGAACCGGCCCCGGGGGAGGGGCCGGACCACGATCCAGGGGGGACGGCACATGAACGCCAGCCAGGACGAGCGGGCGAAGCCCGCCGGGCCGGATCTGCGGAGCGTCCAGCAGGCCGTCGCGCGGGCGCTCGGCGAGCACCTGCCCGGCGGCGTGCGCAGCGGTGAACTGGACCGCGACGGAAGGGCGTTGCGCTGGGTGGAGGCCGGGCGGGGCGGTGTCGCACCGATGGTCCTGATCGCGGGTTGCGGCACCACGGCGCTCGGCTGGTCGGCCGTCCTGCCCGAACTCGCCCGGTACGGGCGGGTCGTGGCGTACGACCGGGCGGGGTTGGGCGCCAGCGAGCCCGGTCGGGCCGCCGCCCCGACGCTGGGCGGCCAGATCGCCGACCTGGCCGCCCTCGTTCAGCACCTGGAAGCTGGACCGGCGCTCCTGATCGGGCACAGCTGGGGCGGCCAGCTGGCCCAACTCCTCGCCTGGCAGCGGCCGGAGCTGGTGGCCGGGCTGGTCCTGGTGGACCCGGCGCACGAGGAGTTCCAGCCATGGTCCATCCGGGTCGCCGAGGCGGTGCTGAACCGGCTGTGGCTGTACCGGGCTGGATCGGCGCCGACGGCGTCGGCACCGGCGTCCCTCGATGCGGAGGTGCCGCTCGATCGGGCGACGCCGCTCGATCCGGTGACGCCGCTCGACCGGGCCGAGGCGGCCGTGATCGCGCACCGGCACCAGCGGCGGGCCGTCCTCGCCGAGCAGCGGCTGACCTCCGTCGCCGTTCCGGAGATCCGGCGACGCCGCTCCACCGCGCGACCGTTCGAGATGCCGGTGACGGTCCTGAGCGCGACCCGGGGACTGCCCGGTGCGATGCGCGTCCGCTGGACCGCCCTGCAGGCGGGCATCGCGAGGAACGCCGTCCGGGGAACCCACAGCACGGTCCACGGTGCCGGTCACGCCATTCAGGCCGACCGGCCCCGGGCGGTCGTCGCGGCCGTCCGAGAGGTTTCGGGTCACGCCCGATACTTCCTCATGGACTGATGATTCGTGCTCAATTCCTGTCCGGACCTGATCAACTGAGCCCGCAACCCGCTCTGGCACACTGTGTGCCGATGACCCGTCGGGGCGGGGCACGGAACACGGGGGGAGCAGGGGTATGAGCGGGGCGGGCACCGTGCTCGGCGGGCGGTACGAGCTGGTCGAGAAGATCGGCGGCGGCGCGATGGGTTCGGTCTGGAGGGCCGAGGACACCGTGCTGGCACGCCGGGTCGCGGTCAAGATCCTGCGCTCGGAGCTGCTGGAGGACGACACCTCCGCCCAGCGCTTCCGCCGCGAGGCCCAGCTCGTCGCCGCGGTCGACCACCCCGGCGTGGTGGGCGTCCACGACTACGGCGAGAGCGGTGGGGACGGCGAGGAACGCTGCGCCTACATCGTCATGGAGCTGATCGACGGCCGTCCGCTGGACAGGGTGCTCAAGGACACCGGCCCGATGAGCGTCGAGCGCACCCTCGACCTGGTGGCCGGCGCCCTGGACGCGCTGCACGCCGCGCACCGGCGGGAGATCGTGCACCGGGACATCAAGCCGTCCAACCTGATGGTGCGCGTCGACGGGCGGGTGGCCATCACCGACTTCGGCATCGCCCGGGCGCTCGCCAGCACCAAGCTGACCGCCCCGTTCGCGATCATCGGCACCGCGCTCTACATGTCCCCGGAGCAGGCCGAGGGCGTGAACCTCGGACCGGCCACCGACCTCTACTCGATCGGCGTGGTCTGCTACGAGCTGCTGGTCGGCGCGCCGCCGTACTCCGGTGACGGGCCGCTCCAGATCGCGCTCAAGCACGTCAACCAGCCGGTGCCGGAACTGCCGGACACCTTCCCGGTGTCGGTGCGGGCGCTGGTGGCCAGGGCGCTCGCCAAGAAGCCCGAGGAACGGTACGCGGACGCCGCCGCGATGGCGGCGGCGGCCCGAGCGGCCCGTGCGGCACTCGCGAGGGACGGCGGCGCGGGCGGCGCGCAGGCACCCGGGAAGGCAGGCCCCGAGGGCAGCGGGACCATTCCGCTCGGGGCCGGCGCGGGCTCGGCGGACAAGAACGGTGCGGCGGCCGACGGCGGTGCGGCGGACAAGGGCGGTGCGGCGGACAAGGGCGGTGCGGGGGCCTTGGTGGTCCCCGCTGCGGGCGGTGCCCCGGCGGCGGACGAGGTCGCGAAGGTGGAACCGCAGGCTCCCACCGAGCCCGGCCGCAAGCGGTCGCGGCGCGCCCTGCTGGTGCCCATCGTCATCCCCGTCGTCATCTCGATGGGCACGGCGACCGTGCTGCTGGTCGACCGCGGGGCGGGCGGCTCCGACGCGGTCCTGCCGCCCGGCGCCCAGCCGACCGTGGTGGTCACCGTGCCGGCGAACCCGGGCACCGCCACCGCGGCGCCCGCGATCACCACCGCGCCGGTCACCCCGGCGCCGACCGACACTCCGGCGGCCACCCCGGGCCCCGACCAGTCGGCACCCGCCGCCGGCCAGGGCCAGCCGCAGGCCCCGGTGCCCCCGGTGCCGGCCGCCGGACAGGGCGGCAGCGGCGGTGCGGGCGGTTCGAGTGGTGCGGGCGGTTCGAGCGGCGGCCGGACCGGTGGTACGGGCGCGGGTACGGGTACGGCTGCGGGCGGATCACCGGCCGATCAGGTGAACAAGCCCGGCGGTGGCAACCCGCCCAACCCGCCCGCCGACCAGAACCCGCAGCCCCCGGCCCAGACCACGAGCGGCACCGGCAACACCTCGTCAGGTGCGAACAGGCCGCCGTCCTGCGGCGGCAACAGCTGGAGCACCATCGTCAGCGTGAAGGACGGCCGCACGATCGGGATGCGCGACGACAACCTGAGCGGGGACAACCCGATCCTGGTCGGCGGTCACTCGCAGTACGGCTGGGTGCGCTCGACCAATCCCGGCGCGTGGATCCTCTTCAACGCCTGCAACAACGGCGGCCCGCAGCTGGTCCAGACGATGGACGGGAAGGTCGTGCTGAGCAACGGGTTCAGCTTCCTCACCAACTGGACTGTCCGCAGCGGAAGTTCGGCCGGCTCGTACACGCTCGGCGACTACCAGAACCAGAGCTGCATGACCAACAACGGCCCCGGCAACGCGGTCACCATGGTCGCCTGCACCGCCGGCAACGCCGCCCAGGAGTGGCGGCTCCAGTGACAACCCCCGGCTGCTAGCAGCCGTCCTTCCGGTGGGCAAGGGGGATCGGGTGGCGGAACCTCGCCACCCGGGTGTCAAGGGACCGTATGGAATCTTCTACACACATGTAAAAGTCGATCGACGGTCGGCCTGTCCGGTGCTCCGGGCCCGCGTTCGGCGGGCGAGTGCCCGTAGGTGCAGGCGATCGGCCGTCGCTCTGCTCGAAACCCTTGGCGGGATGCGGTGAATTGCCCCGATTCGTCTGCCGATTGGACGCTCTTTACCCAATGGCGGGACCTGGCCAATCAGTGAAGCAGACCTGTCAATTCATCTGCTGGATTGTCATGCTTCTGGTCACCCCCTGGCGGTAGCCCCACCCCCACCCCTTGGTGGCGAGCCGCTCGACTGCACGGGGTTCCCGCACGTCAGCACCCGTCCCGCCCCACAGGGCCGACCCGGCCCCCGGGACGCGGTGCGACCGCGCCCTGACGCGGTTTCCCGGAAGGACTCGTTCGTGAAGCGTAAGCTCGCAGCCGTCGCCGTGCTCTCGGCCACGGCCCTGTTGACCGGTGTGATCCAGGTGAGCACCGCCGCCCAGGCCGCTCCCGCCCCCTCGCTGCAGGCGCAGGCCGCCCAGCAGCACGCGACCGCGCTCAAGTTGGCGGCCGGTCAGGCCGGCCCGCTGGCCAAGGCGCTCAAGCTCGGCGACAAGGAGCAACTGGTCGCCAAGGACGCCGTGGTGGACAAGGACGGCACCCGCCACCTGCGCTTCGAGCGCATCTACGCCGGCCTGCCGGTGATCGGTGGAGACCTGGTCGTCCACCAGAAGGCCGACGGCTCGGTGAAGTCGGTCGACAAGGCGGTCGCCGCACGGATCGCGCTGCCGAGCCTGACCCCGAAGATCGCCGCCGACCAGGCCGTCACCCAGGTCACCGCGGGAGTCAAGGCCACCGTCGGGGTGAGCGCCGACGCCGACGAGTCGCCGCTCACCGAGGTCCACCGGGCCGGTCGGGCCGAGCTGGTGGTCTGGGCCACCGACGGAACCCCGCGCCTGGCGTACCGCACCACGGTCGAGGGCCTGCGCGCCGACGGCACCCCGAGCCGCCAGATCCTCGTCACCGACGCCGCCGACGGCCGGGTCCTCGCCACGCACGAGACGATCGAGACCGCGGCCGGCACCGGCAACGGCGTCTTCGTCGGTCAGGTCCCGCTGACCACCACCCAGAGCGGTTCGAGCTACTCGCTCAAGGACGCGAGCCGCGGCGACCAGTCCACCAGCGACCTCAACGGCGGCACCGACGGAACCGGCTCGCTGTTCGCCAACACCAGCAACAACTTCGGCGACGGAACCGTCAACAGCCGCGAATCCGCGGCCGTGGACGCCCAGTTCGGCGCCGCCACCACCTGGGACTTCTACAAGAACACCTTCGGCCGCAGCGGCATCCGCAACGACGGCGTCGGTGCCCTGAGCCGGGTGCACTACGGCTCCAACTACGTCAACGCCTTCTGGGACGACAGCTGCTTCTGCATGTCGTACGGCGACGGAAACAACGACACCGCGCCGCTCACCGAGATCGACGTGGCCGGGCACGAGATGAGCCACGGCGTCACCGCCGCGACCGCCAACCTCAACTACTCCGGTGAGTCCGGCGGCCTCAACGAGGCCACCTCGGACATCATGGGCACGATGGTCGAGTGGTACGCCAACCTGCCCTCCAACCCGCCGAACTACTGGATCGGCGAGCTGATCAACCTGCGCGGCGACGGCAGCCCGCTGCGCTACATGGACCAGCCGAGCAAGGACGGTGCCTCGGCGGACTACTGGGACGCGAACGTCGGCAACCTGGACGTGCACTACTCGTCCGGGGTGGCGAACCACTTCTTCTACCTGCTGTCCGAGGGCAGCGGCGCGAAGACGATCAACGGGTTCAGCTACAACAGCCCGACGTACGACAACTCCACGCTCGCGGGCATCGGGCGGGACAAGGCCGCGCAGATCTGGTACCGCGCGCTGACCACCTACTTCACCTCGACCACCGACTACTCGGGCGCCCGGGCGGGCACCCTCAGCGCGGCGGCGGACCTGTACGGATCGGGCAGCGCGGAGTACAACGCCGTCGCCGCCACCTGGACGGCCGTCAACGTCAACTGAGCTGAGCTGAGCCGAGCTGAGCCGAGTCCAGTGCCGGTGAGACCTCGGGCGTGAGCCGAGCCCGGAACCGGGTCGGAACCGGGCCGGCCCGGGCCAGGGCCGATCAGGCCCGGGCCCGGGAAGGAGTCGAGGCCCCGCCGGGCCGTGGGTGCCGGCCGGCGGGGGAGTACGGCGGGAGCGACGGTGAGCGGACCACCGTCGCTCCCGCTGTATGGCGCCTGACGATACGTCAATTTTCCTTCTCGTGCAGCTTTGGAAGAGGTTCGCGGAACAGCCGGTGGCGGGCGGCGGAGCGCGGGGCGCGAAGTAGCACCTCCACCGGGCCTCCGTACACCCAGAAAACTCGACCATCGCGGTGGTAGTGGACAACCCTCGGGAGCGGCAGTGCACTTGGTTCCGGGGCGAGCCCCCGGGTCCGTAGCGTCCCCGGCATGACGCTACTGAAGCAAAACCCGTCGAGCGCCGTCCGATGGCGCGGCCTGCTGGTCTACCTGGTGCTCGCCTACGCCGGGATGTGGGCGGCCATGACACCACTGCTCGCCGACGGCTACCGGCGCGCCGACGCCCGCGAGGAGGTCGGCGTCCTGGAACAACTCTGCATCGGGGCCGCCATGCTGGCCCCGGCGCTGGCGGCCCTGCTCGTGGTCCGCTTCGTCGAGCGCGGCGGCGGGGTGCGGGAGGCGCTCGCGCTGCGGTGGCCCCGGCCGCGGGCCCGCGCGGTCCGGGCCTGTCTGCTGCCGATCGGGGTGCTCGGCGCACTGACGGCCGGGACGCTGGTGCTCGGTGCGGTGGCGGGCGGCTACCCGTTCGCCGGCTTCGGATCGCTGGACGCGGGGCGGATCGGATCGTGGGCGCTCCAGGGCTCGATCGGGATGGTGCTGTCGCTGCCGCTGTTCTTCGGTGAGGAGATCGGCTGGCAGGGCTTCCTCTTCCCCCGGTTGCTGCGACTCGGCCGGGGCGAGGGGCAGGGCGACGGCCGGGGCGAGGGCGGAAGCGGAGGCGGTGGCGGTGGCGGTACAGCGGCGTTGGTCCGGGCGTACGTGCTCACCGGAACGGCCTTCGCGCTCTGGCACCTGCCGACGCTGCTGATGGGCGGCCAGTACCCGGGGCGGCCCTGGTACCTGGCGGTGCCCGCGCTGACGGTGAGCTGTGTGCTCGTCCTGCCGGTCTTCACCTGGCTGAGGCTGCGCTCGGGGTCGGTGGTCCCGGCGGTGCTGGCGCACGCCTTCGCGAGCAGCATGAGCGTGTCGATGGTGCGGGAGTTCGCCGCCCCGGGCGCCGAGCTGGATCCGCTCACCATGTCGCTGGCCGGCTGGCCCGGCTGGATCGTCCTCGGCGGGTTCGTGGCCTTCCTCGCGTGCACCGGGCGGCTGCGGCCGGAGCGGTACGGGCAGTGGTGACCGCCCAGGCGGCGGGTGGATGACGGGTGGCGAATGACGGGCGACGGATGACGAATGACGGGCGACGGATGACGAATGACGAATGACAGATTTCATCATCTGTTATCTGTTATCCGTTCTCAGATATCTGTCGTCCGTCACCCGCCCGCCGGCGCCAGGTCCCTGCGGATCTCGTCCAGGATCAGCCCGGCGCCGGTGTAGCCGATGCCGAGCATCCACAGGCTGTCGTCCACGCCGAACACCCGCCCGCTGCGTACGGCGTCCAGGTTCTTCCAGAGCGCGCCCTCGGTGATCCTTCCCCGGTCCGACTTGGCCGCGTCCCCGTACACGGAGTAGAAGATGACGTCGGCCGCCGCCTGGTCCACCTGCTCGGGGCTGATCTCCATCGAGAAGCCGGGCTTGTCCTGATTGGCGGGCCGGCCGAGCCCGAGGTCCTTGAACAGCGAGCCGACGAAGGTGTCGTTGAGGTAGAGCCTGGTCGGCGCGCCCGCCAGGAAGCGGGCCATCTCGACCCGGGTGGCCGCCGCCCTGGCAGGCCCGCCGAGTGCGGTCACGAGGTCCCGCAGCCTGGTCCGGTACGCCGCGTCCGCGGCCTCGGCCTCGGGCTGGCGGCCCAGTGCCTCGGCGTGCAGCCGGACGTTCTCCTTCCAGGTCGGGCCGGTGGTCCTGGAGAGCACCGTCGGCGCGATCTTCGAGAGCTCGTCGTAGCGCTTGTCGTCGCGGACCTGGTTGCTCAGGATGAGGTCCGGCCGCAGTGCCGCGATCGTCTCCAGGCCGGGCTGGCCGATCGCCCCGACGGGCTTCGTCCCGGACAGTCGCTCCGCCGGCAGGTAGGCGGGGAAGGGGGCGCCCGCGGTGACGGTGGTGGCGCCGACCGGGCTGAGGCCGAGGGTGACCACCGAGTCCAGCGCGTCGGTGTCCAGGACCACCACCCGGCTCGCCCGCGCGGGCACGGTGCTCTCGCCGCGCGCGTGCCGGACCGTCCGCGTTCCGCCTGCCGAGCCGCCGCCGGTCGAGCCGGTCGAGCCGCCGCCGGTCGAGCCTGCCGAGCCGGCACCCGGCGCCGGGGAGCCGGACCCGCAGGCGGTGAGCACGACCCCGGGGGCGAGCCCGGCGGCGAGGCCGAGGGCGGCGCGGCGGCTGAGCGGTCGGGGCATCGGCGGTACCTCCAACGTGCGGGCGGGACGCGGGGATCCCTGCCCGGACAGCGGCCCGGTTACGCCTCGGAGCCGTTCTCCCGTCGCTGGCGCAGGAGTTCGGTGTACTCGACGTGCACCCGTCGGTCCATCGCGAGGGCGAACTGGGCGTCCGCGACCGTACGCGCCAGCGGCCGGACCCGCAGGATGCGCTCGGTGAGCCGGGCCGCCGCGCCGGGCGGCAACGGGGTGTCGGCGGCCAGCGCGCTGAGCAGGTGCTCGCTGACCACCTCGATGAAGATCTCGGCGATGGCGTCCACGTGCTCCTGGGTGCGTCGGCTGGCCTCCAGTACGGCCGAGAGCGGCACCCCCTCCGCCACCAGCTCGGTGGTGGCGTCCATCAGCCGGCGGCTGACGTGGGTGATGCCGTCCTCCTCGACGGTGATGTAGCCCTGGGCGATCGATTCGGCGGTGTTCTCCTCGGTGAGCTGGTCGCCGAACGCGGTCTTCAGTTCGTCCCAGTCCAGGCGAACCGGGGTCTCGTCGGACCACGGCGCGACGATCGCCGCCTCCAGTCCGATCAGCTCGGCGACGTCCCGCCCGCTCT
Organism: Kitasatospora sp. NPDC127116; assembly: GCF_042677365.1. Taxonomy (NCBI): domain Bacteria; kingdom Bacillati; phylum Actinomycetota; class Actinomycetes; order Kitasatosporales; family Streptomycetaceae; genus Kitasatospora; species Kitasatospora sp. NPDC127116. The sequence continues at coordinate 34,342 of NZ_JBHXTL010000010.1, read as the reverse complement.
CGCCGGCGCCGATCAGCTCGGCGATGCCGCCCAGGGTGTGGCCGCGTTCGAGCAGTTCACCGATCATCCGCAGCCGGGCCAGGTGCTCCTCGCTGTACCAGGCGATGCGGCCCTCCCTGCGGGGTGGCTGAAGCAGTTTGCGCTCGCGGTAGAAGCGCAGGGTGCGGGTGGTGATGCCGGCGGCCTCGGCCAGTTCCTCCACCCGGTACTCGCGTTTTCTGTCGCCCGCAGCAGCTCTGACCTTGTCCACGGCGATCAGCATAGGACCGCCGGCCCGGAAGGTTCCCCGAACCGGAGCCGTCGTGCTTCTTCCATCCGGTGTCAGCAAGGGCTACCCTGCCAACCATGCCAGTGATTACTGGCGCGATTGGCAGGGTCCCGGAGGCGAGCCCCCGGGAGGTTCCGGGGCCGCGACCCCGGGAGAGCGCGACGATCACCGTCCCACCCTCAGGAGGTTTGCCGCATGGCACCCAGCAGCAAGCGCCCCCGCTCCGGCGCGTCCGCAGCGACCGACACCGCCGCTGCGCAGGAGCCCGTCCCGCATGTCCGGGTGGCGGTGATCGGCTCCGGCTTCGGCGGCCTCGGCGCCGCGGTCCGACTGCGTCGCGCCGGGATCACCGACTTCGTGGTGCTGGAACGGGCGGACTCCGTCGGCGGCACCTGGCGGGACAACAGCTACCCCGGCTGCGCCTGCGACGTTCCCTCGCACCTCTACTCCTTCTCCTTCGCGCCCAACCCCGACTGGCCGCGCAGCTTCTCCGGCCAGCCGGACATCCGCTCCTACCTGGAAAAGGTCGCGACCGTCTTCGGCCTCCGCCCCCACCTGCGCTTCAACACCGAAGTACTGGAAGCCCGCTGGGAGAGCGAGCAGACCCGCTGGCGGATCACCACCTCGGTCGGCCAGTGGACCGCCGACGCCGTCGTCTCCGCCGCCGGACCGCTCGCCGACCCGCAGATCCCCGACCTGCCCGGACTGAGCGGCTTCCCCGGCAAGGTCTTCCACTCCTCCCGCTGGGACCACGACTTCGACCTGACCGGCAAGCGCGTGGCGATGGTCGGCACCGGCGCCTCCGCCGCCCAGATCATCCCGTCGATCCAGCCCGGAGTCGGCAAGCTGACGGTCTTCCAGCGCACCCCGGCCTGGGTGCTGCCCCGTCGCGACCGCGAGATCACCCAGCTGGAGAAGTGGCTGCACGGCCGCCTGCCGGTCACCACGAAGATCCGCCGCGGCACGCTCTTCGCCCTCCGGGAGATCCAGGTCGACGCCTTCGTGCGCCGGCCCGGACTGCTGCGCCTGGTCCAGCGGCTCGCCGAGCGCCACATCGCCCAAGGCGTCCGCGACCCGGAGCTGCGCGCCAGGCTCACCCCGGACTACCGGATCGGCTGCAAGCGCATCCTGCTCAGCAACACCTACTACCCGGCCCTCGCGGCGGCCAACACCGAGGTCGTCTCCTCCGGCCTGCGCGAACTGCGCGGCTCCACCCTGGTCGCGGCCGACGGCAGCGAGCACGAAGTGGACGCCATCGTCTTCGGCACCGGCTTCCACGTCACCGACATGCCCATCGGCGCCCGGGTGTTCGGCGCCAACGGCACCAGCCTGGCCGAGGAGTGGAAGGACGGCATGGAGGCGCTGCGCGGCTCGACCGTGCGCGGCTTCCCGAACCTCTTCTTCGTCATCGGGCCCAACACCGGCCTCGGCAACAGCTCGATGATCCTGATGATCGAGTCCCAACTGAACTACATGATCGACGCGTTGACCACGCTCGGCTCGATCGGTGCCGCCGCGATGCAGCCCACCGCGCGCGCCCAGCGGCAGTGGAACCTCGAACTCCAGCACCGGATGGACCGCACCGTCTGGACCACCGGCGGCTGCCTCAGCTGGTACCTCGACCCGAACGGCAAGAACACCGTGCTCTGGCCCGGTTCCACCACCTCGTTCCGCCGGGCCACCCGCAAGGTCGACCTCGGCGAGTACGAGCTGATCATGCGCGCCGCACCGGCCGCCACCCGCACCACTGCCCAGGAGGTCTCCGCGTGAGCGCCCGGCTGCCCGAGGAATACGAACCGCCGCTTCCGGCCGATGAGTTGAGCGTCCGGTCGGCGGACGGCATCCGGCTGCACGTCGAGGTGCACGGCCGGCCCGGAGCGCCCACCGTGGTGCTCGCCCACGGCTGGACCTGCTCGACCGCCTTCTGGGCCCCGGTGATCCGCCGACTGTCCGACCGCTACCGGGTGGTGGCCTACGACCAGCGCGGCCACGGGAACAGCGAGATCCCGCCGAGCCGGGCCCGCTACTCGACCCGGGCGCTGGCCGAGGACCTGTCCGCCGTACTCGCGCGGACCGTTCCGGCGGGTGAACGGGCCGTCCTCGCCGGGCACAGCATGGGCGGGATGACCATCATGACCGCCGGCGGCCGTCCCGAGGTCGCCGACCGCACCGCGGCGGCCGTCCTGATCTCCACCGGGCCGGGCGACCTCGTGGCCGAACTCACCGTCCTGCCACCGGCCGTACGGCCCCGCGGCCTGCGGCGCTTCCTGCACCGGCAGCTGCTGCGCTCCCGGATGCCGCTCGGGCCGGTCTCGCCGGTCAGCCGGGTGGCGCTCAAGTACGCCACCATGGGGCCCGGTTCGTCCGCCGGCCAGGTCGAGGCGACGGCCCGGATCGTGCACGCCTGCCCGACCGCCGTCCGCGCCAACTGGGCCGCGGTGCTGGAGCGGCTGGACGTCCACGCCGGGCTCGCCCGGCTCGCCGCGCCCACGGCGGTGGTGGTCGGCACCGGCGACCGGCTGACCCCGCCCGTGCACGCCCACCGGATCGTCGCCGAACTCCCGGACCCTCAGGGGCTGTTGCTGCTTCCCGGGGTCGGCCACATGTCGCCGCTGGAGCGCCCGGACGAGGTCGCCGCCGAGATCCACCGGATGGCCGCCGCGTACCTGGCGTCCGCGCCGGCCGGTGCGGCTTCGGCCGGTGCTGGTTCGGCCGGTGGTGCTTCCGCCGGTGCTGCTTCCGCTTCCGTCGATGAGAGGACCGCCGTCGCATGAACGCCATCCCGCCGTTGTCCGCGCAGGTCGTCGTCGTCACCGGGGCCGCGCGCGGCGTCGGTGCGTCGCTGGCCCGCAAGCTCGCCCGGCGCGGGGCCGAGGTCGCCCTGCTGGGACTGGAGCCGGAGGAGCTGAAGGCCGCCGCCGCGCAGTGCGGGCCGTCCGCGAGCAGCTGGGAGGTGGACGTCACCGACCTCGACGCGCTGGAGGACACCGCCCGGCGGATCAAGGAGCACTACGGTCGGATCGACGCCGTCGTCGCCAATGCCGGGATCGCCATCGGCGGTCCGCTGACCGACAGCGACCACAAGGCGTTCAGCCGGGTCATCGAGGTCAACCTGCTCGGCAGCGTGGCCACCGCGCGGGCGTTCCTGCCGGCGCTCGCCGAGAGCCGCGGCTATCTGCTCCAGATCGCCTCGCTCGCGGCGCTGACTCCTGCGCCGCTGATGAGTGCGTACTGCGCCAGCAAGTCCGGGGTGGAGGCCTTCGCCCACTCGATCCGTGCGGAGGTGGCCTATCAGGGGGTCAAGGTCGGTGTCGGGTACCTGAGTTGGACCGACACGGACATGGTGCGCGGGGCCGACCAGGACGCCGTGCTGAAGCAGATGCGCTCCCGGCTGCCGTGGCCGGCGAACAAGACGTATCCGCTGGAGCCCGCGGTGGACCGGATCGTCGCCGGGATCGCCCGCCGGTCCGCCCACGTCTACGCGCAGGCCTGGCTGCGCGGGATGCAGCCGGTCCGCTGGCTTCTGCCGTCCCTGATCGCGGTGGTCGGCTCCCGGGACGTGGCCCGGATCGCACCCCAGCTCGCCGCCACCGCGGCGAGCCGCCTGCGCGCCGTCGGCGCCGGGGGCGCGGCGGACACCGCGGTCCGGGGGAGCCGGAGCGGGGCGGGCGACTGACGGCTGAGGGCTGAGGGCTGAGGGCGAAGGGCCAACGGCGGACAGCCGACAGCCGACGGACGACAGCGAACAGATGACGGACGACAGCTGACAGATTTTGAAATCTGTCAGCTGTCACCCGTTCGCCGCTCACCCGCCCCCTCCGCGATCCCCGCCAGCGTCTCCAGCGCCCGCGCGAGCACCGGCAGCGGCGGGGACGCGAGCCCGACCCGGACGGCGGAGGGCGAGCGCCGGGGGTCGACGGCGAAGGCCGCGGCGGGCGTGACCGAGATCCCGGCACGCGCCGCCTCCGCGACGAAGGCCTCCGCCCGTCGGCCCGTCGGCAGCTCCCACCACAGGTAGTACGAGCAGGGGTCGGACCGCAGCCGTCGCCCCGTCAGCACCTCGCGGGCCAGCAGCTGCCGGGCCCTCGCGTCGGCCCGCTTCGCCGTCTCCACCGCGGCCAGCGTGCCGTCCCCGATCCAGCGCACCGCCGCCTCCAGCGCGAAACCGCTCGGCGTCCACCCGCCCGAGCGCAGCGCCCCCGCCACCCGCTCGCGCAGCGCCGTCGGGACGACCGCGAACCCGGTGGTCAGCCCCGGGGCGAGCCGCTTGGAGAGGCTGTCCACGAGCACGGTGCGCTCCGGCGCGAGCGCGGCCAGCGGTGCGAGCTCGGGTCGCAGGAAGGACCAGATGGCGTCCTCGACCACCGGCAGGTCGAGCCGTCGCAGCACCGCGACGAGTGCCACCGCCCGCTCCTGCGGCAGGCTCGCGCCGAGTGGGTTCTGCAGGCGCGGCTGGACGTACACCGCGCGCAGCGGCCCGGCCCGGTGGGCGGCGGCCACGGCCTCCGGCAGCAGTCCGTGCTCGTCCACGGCCAGCGGCACCAGTACGATGCCCAGCCGATCCGCCACCGCCTTGACCACCGGATAGGTCAGCTCCTCCACGCCCAGCCGCTGCCCGGGCGGCACCAGCGCGGACAGGGCCCCGGCGATGGCCTGCCGCCCGTTGCCGGCGAACAGCAGTCGCTCCGCCCCGACCTCCCAGGAGCCGGACGACACCAGGCCCGCGAACGCCCGCCGGGCCGCGACCGTCCCGGCCGCGCCGACCGGCCGCAAGGCGTCGCCCAGCGCGTCCGGACGCAGCAGCGGCGCCAGGGCGCCCGCCAGCAGCTCGGCCTGCCCGGGGACGGAGGGGTAGTTGAGCTCCAGGTCCACGGGGGCGGCGGCCGGCTCCGCGAGCGGCACCCGGGCGCCGTCCGGTGCGCGCCCGGCCCGGACGAACGTCCCGCGCCCGACCTCCCCGACGGTCAGCCCGCGCCGGGCCAGTTCCCGGTAGACGCGTCCGGCGGTCGAGTTGGCGATGCCCCGGCTGCGCGCGAAGGCGCGCTGGGTGGGCAGCTGCTGGCCGGGCCGCAGCCGCCCGTCCGCGATCTCGGCGGCGATCCGGTCGGCGATCAGGCGGTAGTCGTCCATCGGCGGTCGGCCTCCAGAGGTCTCTCGTTGCTCGCGGGCTCGCGCACCGGCCAAGCACCAGCCCGCGCGACGGCCCGCACGCCGGCCCTGGCCCATATTGCACCGAGTGCAAAGTCATCATTGCATTGACCCGATGGTCCGTCCTAGCCTCCTCGCATGGACGCGTTGACATCGGCCGTGGACGGCCGGGCCGTACTCGGGATCGCCGCCGTGGCCCTGGGCATGGTGCTGTCGCCCGGGCCCAACATGATCTACCTGGTCTCGCGCTCGATCGCGCAGGGCCGCCGCGCCGGGCTGATCTCGCTGACCGGGGTCGCGGCCGGTTTCCTCGTGTACCTGGTCGCGGTGACGGCGGGAGTGGCCGCGGTGTTCTCCGTGGTGCCCGCCCTTTACACCGCGATCAAGCTGGCCGGCGCCGGGTACCTGCTCTGGCTGGCCTGGAAGGCGGTCAAGCCGGGCGGCACGGCGGTCTTCGCACCGCAGCAGCTGCCGCCGGACCCGCCGCGCCGGCTGTTCGCGATGGGCTTCCTGACCTGCCTGCTCAACCCCAAGATCGCCATCATGTACATCTCGCTGCTGCCCCAGTTCGTGGCCCCGGAGCGCGGCCACGTCGCCGTGCAGAGCCTGCTGCTGGGCCTGGTCCAGATCGCGATCGCGATCACCGTCAACGGCCTGATCGCGGTGAGCGCGGGCGGCATCGCCGCCTTCCTCAACCGCCGCCCCGGCTGGCTGCGGATCCAGCGCTACGCGATGGGCACCGTCCTCGCCGGCCTCGCCGTGCGCATCGCCGCCGACCGCGCCAAGGCCGTGGCGGTCTGAAGCCATAGTGCTCCGAGGCCGCAGCGGTCCAGGGGCGAGGTGCGGGTGCGAGGTGCGAGGTGTTACGTGCTACGGCCGGTGGCGGTCCGCAGCACCTCGTACCCCGCCTGGACGAAGCGTCCGCCGCGCTTCGGGCCGGTGTTGGCGAGGGCCGCCACGGCGGTCGCGCCCGTCGGAGAGAACCCGACGAAGGCGGTGAACCCCCGGGTCGCGCCAGTGTGGAAGTACAGCTCGCGCCCGCCCGAGCGGCGGTGGTTCCACACCAGGCACAGCTCGTCGGGGGAGTGCGGAAGCCGCAGCCTGACCCGTTGGACCTCGGCCAGTGGCGTACCCAACTCGCCGCCCTCCTGGTCGAGATGGGCCTGGAGGTAGCGCAGCAGGTCGCTTCCACTGGCCCGTACCGCGCCCGCGCCCGGCAGTCCGGGGATCCGCCAGGTCGGCATCGCCCGTTCACGCCGGTAACCGGTCGCCCGGCTCGGCGCGTCCGGCGCGTCCGGCGCGCATGTGGTGGCATCGAGTCCCAGTGGCACCAGGACCCGCTTGGCGAGCAGCTCCCCGTACGGCAGTCCGCCCGTCTCGGCCAGCAGTCGCCCGAGCAGTCCGACCCCGTAGTTGGAGTACCGGTACGTGCTGCCGGGCCTGCCGCGCACGGTGGTTCGGGCCAGGGCGGCTCTCAACCGGTCGTCGTCGAATGCCGCGTACGGGTTGGTCTGCCAGGTCGGCACGGCTCCGGCGAGCAGTCCGGGCGGCAACCCGGGCAGCCCCGAGGTGTGGGTGGCGAGGTGCAGCAGCCGGATCGGCTCGGGGGAGCGGACGGTCATCGGACGCCAGTCGGGCGGCAGTCGGTGTTCGACCGGGTCGTCGAGGGCGAGTTCGCCGCGCGTGGCCAGGTCGGCGAGCAGCAGCGCGGTGAACGTCTTGCTGACCGAGCCGAGTTCGAAGACGGTGTCCGGGGTGCATGCTGCCGCCCGCCCTCGCGCGAGGCGCCCGAAGCATCGCACCTCGCCCTGTCCTTCGCGCGCCACGGCCACGGTGACCGCGGTCGCGTACGGCGCGGCCGCCCGCACTGCCGCACGGACGGCCGTGTCGAGTTCGTTCATGCGGCCGCGATGTCGGCGGTTTCGGCGCCGTCCGCGCCGCCGAGTGCCCGGGAGAGTGCGACCGTCGAGGCCACGACCGCGACCACGCCGGTGTGTTCGTGTGCGCGGATGGCCAACTCCTCGTCGTCCTCGATCGGTTCGTTGTCCCGGGGCACCAGGCCGTCCGCCCGCTGCACCGAGGCCAGGGCCTCCCAGCCGGACCGCCCGGTGATGGGTTCCCCGATGCACGAGTCGACGATCAGCAGCTCGCCGACCAGGTCCCACTCGCCGATCTCCAGCCAGATGTCGAGCCAGACCGGCAGCCAGTCGTGCAGGTAGTCCCGCATCGGCTCGGGCAGGTCCTGGGGTCGGGCGCCCCAGTCGGTGAGGTGGAAGACGGTGTGGGTGACCTGGTAGGCGGTGGACCAGGAGACGGTCCAGGGTTCGGGGAGCGCGCCGAGCCAGGTGCGGGCTGCGAGCGTGGCCCAGTCCGGCCGGTGGCTGAGTCCGATGATCCGACGCGCGTTGGCCACGGCCAGCTGCCGGCTGCCCTGGATCTCGACGGCGTGCACGGCCCGCAACCGGCTGAGTGATTCGAGCAGCTCCTCCAGTGCGGCGTGCCGGTGGCCGAGCCGGGCGAAGTGGGCGTACGTCTCCAGCGGGTCCGTGATGGTGACGTACCGCAGCTGGCGCTCGTAGAGCATGTCGCCCTCGCGCAGCTGGCCCCAGGCGGTCGTGAGGAGGTCGCGCGCGGCAAGGATGTCCTGCGGTCCGGCGACCCCGTCGCGCAGCACCAGGGAGGAGGCCATCGCGACCTCGCAGAGCGGCTTGTAGATGTCGTCCGGTTCGGAGAGGTTGATGACGCTGTTGTCCGCGAACTTGCCGTAGCTGCCCTGGTACGAGGTGTGCAGCCAGGACAGCGCGCGGGTGCCGAGCTGTTGGGCGATGGTGAGCGTCTGGGTGTCGGTCATGCCGGGCTTCCCTCCAACAGGCGCTGGGCGACGGCGAGTTCGAGGCGCGTCCGGACGGCTCCGATGCCGACCAGGCGGGTCCGGTCCAGGACCGGTTCGACCTCGAGCCGTGGCGGGAGCCCCTCGGCGCTCGTCCAGGCGAGCCAGCGGGCGAGCCGTACGGCGGTGGTGAAGTCCCGTCGGAGCATGGAGCGGACGGTGCCGTGGGCGAGGTGCAGGGTGCCGGAGCGGGCGGCGTCGTGCACCGGACCGTCCAGTCCGGGCAGCGCGAGCACGGACAACTGCGCCATCCGTACCGACCAGGACTGCCAGCCCAGGTCGGCCGGTCCGGGCACGGGGGAGGGCGGTGAGGCCGGTGCGGCGTCCCCGTACGGTGTGCGGGCGAGCAGCCGGTCGATCGCCCAGTCCTGCCAGGCGATGACCAGCGCGGCCTCGGCGGATGCCGGTGCCGGGGCGGGGAAGGCCCGTCGGGCCTCGGCGAGCAGCGCGGCGGTGGGTCCGTCGGGCTCGGCCCCGGCGAGCAGTTGCGGGGTGAAGAGGTCGGCGCCGAGCACGCGCACCGCGGCCAGCAGCGGGCGGGGCGCGGCGGTGTCCGGGTCCGCGAGTGCGGCCGCACCCCCGGCGCCCCGGAGGGCGTCGAGGGTCCGGCCGGCCACCCGCTCGACCGCCGCGGCGTACTCGTCACGGAGAGGGGTTTCGGCGAACGGCATGGTGGTGAGCTACTCCTTCAGGAGACTCGGGAAGGGCGCGGGGCCCCAGGGGCGCACGGCCCGGTGGGGCGAGGAGGCCCGGCTACCTGATCGGCTTCTCCTTCGGTCCCTTCGGGGAGAGCAGGACCAGGCCGAGCAGGAGCAGGAGCCCCGCGGCCTCGGGCGAGTACGTGGGCGCGTCGGACACGACGGCCTCTTCCTCCACCATCAGGCTCGCGAGTGTCTCGGCCTCAAGCGTCGCGCTGCGTGACGTCGTTGCCGTTCCGGTCCGGAACTGAGTAAGCATCAGAAGTGCCTCCTCGTCTGGATTTCACCGCCCGGTCGGACGATGCCCCCGTTCGACAGTACGAGCACCTCCGGTGACCTGCATCCGCAGCCCGCTGAGCTGGGGCATTGCCCTGGATGTGGGCCCTGTCGAGGCGAGTCGGTACGGTCGGGGCATGACCACAGCCTTGATCACCGGCGCGACCGCCGGCATCGGAGCCGCCTTCGCCCGCCGGCTCGCCCGCAGCGGCTACCAGCTCGTGCTGGTGGCCCGGGACACCGAGCGCCTGGAGCGCGCAGCCGCCGACCTGCACGGCAGGTACGGCATCGAGGCGGAGGTGCTGGCCGCCGACCTCGCGACGGACGAGGGCATCGGCGCCGTGGAGGCCCGGCTCGCCGACGCCGCCCGCCCGGTGGACCTCCTGGTCAACAACGCCGGCTTCGGCAACAAGGGCGCCTTCGGCACGGTTCCGCTCCAGGACGAGCTGGCCATGCTGAAGGTGCACATCGAGGCGATCCTGCGGCTGACCACGGCCGCCCTGCCCGGCATGCGGGAGCGCGGCCGCGGTGCGATCGTCAACGTCGCCTCGGTGGCGGCCTTCCTGCCGCGCGGCACGTACGGCGCGAGCAAGGCCTGGGTGGTGAGCTTCACCCAGGGCGTGCTGCGCGACCTCGGCGGTACGGGCGTGCGGATGATGGCGCTGTGCCCGGGCTTCACCCGGACCGAGTTCCACCAGCGGGCCGGGATGGGTACCGGCAACATCCCGTCCTGGTCCTGGCTCTCCGCCGAGCGGGTGGTGGACGAGGCGATGCGCGACCTGGCCCGCGGTCGGTCCGTGTCCGTGCCGGGCAAGCGGTACAAGGCCGCCGTGGCCATCGCGCGGGTGCTGCCCTCCGGCAAGCTCGGCGGGTTCTCCTCGAAGGCGGCGCGCACCTACCGGACCAACTGACGGCCGGGGCGGTCGGGCGGTCCGCGGGTCGGCGGGAGTCGAGGAATAGAGCAACCCTCACTATTAGCTTGTCTAACTATGAGCTATCCTCGCTATGCTGACCCCAGTCCGACCGTCCGCCCGACCGTCCCACCCAGGGAGGCCCGTCCTTGAGGCCCACCGCCATCGACTGGACCCCGCCCGAGCGCGCCGAGGGCGAACCCCGCCCCTCGGCCGAGTGGCGCCGCATCCTCGCGCTCTTCCGCCCGTACCGGGGCCGCCTGACCGTCGTCGGGCTGCTGGTGGCCGCCTCCGCGGTGGTCTCGGTCGTCTCCCCGTTCCTGCTCAGGGCCGTCCTGGACATCGCCATCCCGCAGGGCCGTACCGGGCTGCTCAGCCTGCTCGCGCTCGGGATGATCCTGACCGCCGTGGTCAACAGCGTCTTCAACGTCCTCCAGACGCTGATCTCCACCACCGTCGGCCAGCGCGTGATGCACGACCTGCGGACCTCCGTCTACGGCCACCTCCAGCGGCAGTCGCTGGCCTTCTTCACCCGGACCCGCACCGGCGAGGTGCAGTCCCGGATCGCCAACGACATCGGCGGCATGCAGTCCACGGTGACCTCCACCGCGACCAGCCTGGTCTCCAACCTGACCGCGGTGGTCGCCTCGGTCGTCGCCATGGTCGCCCTCGACTGGCGGCTGACCGTCGTCTCGCTGCTGCTGCTCCCACTGTTCGTCTGGATCAGCCGCCGGGTCGGCCGGGAGCGCAAGAAGATCACCACCGAGCGGCAGAAGCAGCTGGCCGCGATGAGCTCGGCGGTCCAGGAGTCGCTGTCGGTCAGCGGCATCCTGCTCGGCCGCACGATGGGCCGCTCCGGTTCGCTGGCCCGGGAGTTCACCGACCAGTCCGACCAGCTCGCGGACCTGGAGGTGCGGGCCAGCATGGCCGGGCGCTGGCGGATGAACACCATCATGATCGTGATGGCCGCGATGCCCGCGCTGATCTACTGGGCGGCCGGGCTGACCTCCGCCGCCGGCGCGCCGATCGTCTCGGTCGGCACCCTGGTCGCCTTCGTCACCCTCCAGCAGGGCCTCTTCCGCCCGACCGTCAGCCTGCTCTCCACCGGCGTGGACGTGCAGACCTCCCTGGCGCTCTTCCAGCGCATCTTCGAGTACCTCGACCTGCCGGTGGAGATCGACGAGCCGGCCGACCCGGTCACCCTGACGGGCATCCGCGGCGAGGTCCGCTTCAAGGACGTCGACTTCCGCTACGACCCGGAGCAGGAGCGCCCGACCCTGGCCGGCGTCGACCTCACCGTCCCGGCCGGGAGCTCACTGGCCGTGGTCGGCGAGACCGGCTCGGGCAAGACCACCCTCAGCTACCTCGTGCCGCGGCTGTACGACGTCACCGGCGGGCAGGTCGCCCTGGACGGCGTGGACGTGCGCGAACTGTCCTTCGACACCCTGGCCCGAGCCGTCGGCGTGGTCTCCCAGGAGACCTACCTCTTCCACGCCTCGGTCGCCGAGAACCTGCGCTTCGCCAAGCCCGGCGCCGACGACGCGGAACTGGTCGAGGCCGCCCGGGCAGCGCAGATCCACGACACCATCGCCGCCCTCCCGGACGGCTACGACACCCTGGTCGGCGAGCGCGGCTACCGCTTCTCCGGCGGCGAGAAGCAGCGCCTCGCGCTCGCCCGGACGATCCTGCGCAACCCGCCGGTGCTGATCCTCGACGAGGCCACCAGCGCGCTCGACAACCGCACCGAGCGCGCCGTCCAGCAGGCCGTGGACACCCTGGCCGCCGGCCGCACCACGATCACCATCGCGCACCGGCTCTCCACCGTCCGCGCCGCCGACCAGATAGCCGTCCTGGACCGCGGTGAGGTGGTCGAACTCGGCACCCACGAGGAGCTGGTGGCGCTGGACGGCCGGTACGCGGCGCTGCTGCGCCGGGAGGTGCCGGAGGCCGCCGGGCAGCCCGAACCGGCCGTGCTCGGGCGCGTGTGACGACCCGGGCGCGGGCGCGTGCGACGACCCGGGGAGCGGGCGCGTGCGACGACCCGGGGCGCGGGTGCGAGCGTGGGTGTGCGCGCCGGTGACGGACGCGGCGGTCAGGCCGCCTTCGGCACCTCGTTGTAGCTCTCCGCGACCTCCTGGCCGGAGAGCCGCTGGATGGCCGCCATGACCTCGTCGGTCACCTGCCGACGGGCCTTCAGCGAACGGGCCTGCCCGTGCAACTCGTCGAAGTGCAGCGGCTCGCCGAAGCGGACCGTCACCTTCTTCAACCGCGGGATCCGCTTGCCCACCGGCAGGATCTGCTCCGGACCCTCCAGCGCCACCGGCACGACCGGCACGCCCGCGGTCAGCGCGAGCCAGGCGACGCCCGTCTTGCCCCGGTAGAGCCGGCCGTCCAGCGAGCGGGTGCCCTCGGGGTAGATGCCGAAGGCCTTGCCGTCCTCCAGGATCTCCAGCGCCGACTCCAGCGAGGCCTGAGCGGAACGGTAGGTGCCGCGCTCGACCGGCACGGCGCCGATGGCCTCGAAGAAGTCCTTGGAGAGCCGGCCCTTGAGCCCGGTGCCGGTGAAGTACTCGGCCTTCGCGAGGAAGTGGACCCGGCGCGGGGCGGTCAGCGGGATCACCACGCTGTCGATGAAGGACAGGTGGTTGCTGGCCAGGATCACCCCGCCCTTGCGCGGCACGTTCTCGATTCCCTCGATGGCCGGCCGCCAGATCCCCCGCGAGACCGGTTTCAGCACCAACTTGGTGACGAGGTCGAGCACGATTCCCTCCCTGGACGAACGACCGCCCGGGAGGAGCCCGGGCCTGCAATCAGATCCGCAGACTACGACACCCACCCCCGCGCACGTCCACTCCCGGCGACCGTGGCGCGCGCCACGGCCGGGTAGGGTACGGCCGTCCGAACCGAGCGACACCCGCAGTACCCAGGAGGGCACGATGGAGACCACCGAGGCGATCAAGGCCTTTTTCGACCGTTTCGACAAGGACGGCGACGGCAGGATCACCCCGGCCGAGTACGCCCTGGCCGCCAACGAGATGGGCGACCACGACGTCACCATCTCGATGGCCGAGGCGCTGATCCACAGCATGGACACCAACCACGACGGCGTCCTGACCTTCGAGGAGTTCCTGGCCGCCCGCCGGCGCTGAACCCGCGCCGACGGGGCCGGTCGCCGTACCGGCGGCACCGGCCCCGTCCGGAGGCCCCCGCTGTTCCCCGCAGGGCCCTCGCTGTTCTCCGCAGGGCCCTCGGCAGGGGCCGCTACTCCTCCACCGGGAACACCCGGCGCACCACCCGCTCCGAGGCCCCGCCGTCGTCCCAGACGCAGAACTTCGCCCGGAACCGCGCCCGCGCCGCCGGCTCCGGGTCGCCCGCCAGCAGCGCCCGCGCCAGCCCGTCCGCGTCCACCGTGACCGCGCCCGGCGGCTCCGCGAACAGGTCGAAGTAGACGCCGCGTTCCCGCTGGTACTCCTCCCAGTCCGGGGCGAAGATCACCACCGGCCGGTCCAGCACCGCGTAGTCGAACATCATCGACGAGTAGTCCGTCACCAGCACGTCCGCCGCGAGGTAGAGGTCCTCGACGGTCGGGTGCGCCGAGACGTCCACGATCCGCGCCGATTCCGCGCCGGCCGCCGACAGGTCGCCCGGACCGTCGGTGTGGAAGTAGTGGGTGCGCACCAGCAGCGTGAAGTCCGGGCCCAGCCGGCGCGCCAGCGCCGCCACGTCCAGCAGCGGCACGTAGCCGCCCTTGCTGCCGCGGTGGGTCGGCGCGTACAGCACCGCCCGGGTGTCCGGCCGCAGCCCGAGCCGCTCGCGCATCGCCCGGACCTCGTCCGGAGCGGCGTTCGCCAGCCGGTCGTTGCGCGGGTATCCGGTGTCCAGCATCTCGTACCGGCCGGGGAAGGCGCGGGCGAAGTGCCCGCTGGTGTGCGGGTTGGGGGAGACCAGGAAGTCCCAGCGGTCGACGGCCTCCTGGAGCAGCTCGAAGTCCATCCCCTCGGCCGCCGCCGGGTGGTCGCGCAGGTCCATGCCCATCGCCTTGAGGGGGGTGCCGTGCTGGGTCTGGACGTGCACCGTGCCCGGCCGCTTCGTCATGGTGCGGGGGAAGTTGACGTTGTTGACGAAGTACTTGGCGGTCGCCATCGCCCTGAGGTAGGCGGGGGTGTTGACGATCACGTGCGGAACCCCGGGCGGCAGCGCGGCGGCCTGGGCGCGGTTCTCCACCACCCACACGCCCCGGATCCGCGGGGCGAGTTCCTTCGCCTTCTCGTAGATCGCCGCCGGGCTGCACGCGTAACCCCGGTGCCAGTAGGCGGCGTAGACGGCGAGGTTCTCGTCCAGCGGCAGCCGGCGGAACGCGTTGTACGCGGTGAACCGGGCGCCGCTGCGCATCCCCTTCTTCACCGCGGGTGCCACCGCCCGTGCCCCGCGCTTGAGTTCGCGCGGCAGCCGCCCGGTGCGGCGCAGCTCCGCGTAGGCGATCCGGGCGCCGCGGGCGGCCAGCCGGTACTGCACGCCGCGCACCCCGCCGGGGAAGCGGTAGCCGGCCGGGCGGTGGCGGTCGAAGTGCCGGGCGATCCGCCGGAAGAAGTCCTTGCGCAGGTCGGCGGGGACCAGCCCGGGGGTGTCGTAGACGTTCAGCGCCTGGCGGACGGTCCGGTCGAAGACCAGGGTGCGCAGCGGGTCCGGGACCGGCCGGCCGGGGCGGTCCGGGCGGTCCAGGAAGGCGAAGATCGCGTCGTACTGGGCGAACACGTCCGCGTGCTTGGGGGAGGAGGTGGCGGTGATCGCGCCGTCCCGGCCGCGCCGGTAGAAGTAGCAGGGGCGGTCGAGGTAGCGCAGCCGCTCGGCGGCCAGCAGCGCCGGGTAGGTGACCGAGATGTCCTCGTAGTAGCCGCGGCCGAAGGAGACGCCGAGGCCGTCCAGGAACGCGCGGCGGAACAGCTTGTTCCACACCGACATCACGGTCTGGAACAGCGCCGGGTGCTCGGCCAGGGTGCAGCCCTCGACCAGCGGGGAGCCGGCCAGCACGTGGCGCCAGGGGTTGGGCTCCGTCCCGCCGTCCGGGTAGACGTGGGTGAAGTCGGTGATCAGCACGTCGGCGGGGGTCTCCCGGCGGCGCTCCTGCGTCAGCTCGTCCAGCAGCGCGCCGACCGTCCCCTCGGGCACCCAGTCGTCGCTGTCCACGAACCAGACGTACTCGCCGCGGGCCTGCGGCAGGGCGGCGGTGCGGGCGCCGCCGAGGCCCTGGTTCTCGGTGAGGTGCAGCACCCGCAGCCGGCTGTCGCGGGCCGCGTAGGCGTCCAGGATCGCGCCGGAGCCGTCGGGGGAGAGGTCGTCGACCGCGATCACCTCGAAGCGGGTCTCCGCGGCGGGGGTGTCGCCGAGGATCGAGTCGAGGCAGTGCGGGAGGTACCGCTCCACGCCGTGGACCGGGAGCACGATGCTGAGGAGGAGGGACACGCTGGCCGAGTGTACCGATCCACCGGGTGTCACCTGCGCGGACGTCCGGTGCGGGGCTTCCGGGGTGGTGGCCGGGGCGGTGACCGGGGGTGGCGGTGGTGGTGGGGCGGGGTGGCGGCCACGGTGGGGCGGCTCGCGGCAGGGGCCGTGGTGCACCCGGAACCGCCGGTGCCGGGCCCCTTGCGGGACGGCACCGGCAGTCAGGTGGCGGTCCGGCCGACCCTCGACGGCCGACCGCCGGTCCGGGCACCGCGCGAGCCGGGCCACCGCAGCGTCGAGGCGGCCGGGCAGTGGCTCGCGGGAGCCGGAGTTCTTCATCAATCGAACACACGCTTGGGTGCGGTGCGGGCACTGGCGTGTGCATCAGATACTGCTTGGAGGTTAGGCGGGAGTCAATCCCTCGAATGTGTTCACTTCCTGAAGTCGGTCGGTCACGGTGTCGGCCGGCGCCCGGTTCAGCCGGGCCGTGCACGGATCGGGCGCGGCGAACGCCCCCCGATGATCGCTTTGTCGATGTGGCGGCCGTCTCGCGGCTGTCCCCTATATGGCGGCGCGAGCGGGGTGCGGGCGGGTCGCGGGCCGGCTGCGGGGCCGGCTGCGGGGTGGGGCGCGGGCGGGTCGTCGGTGGGGTGCGGGCGGGCCGCGGGGCCCGGATCCGCAGGGGCGCCGCCGTGCGCCGGGTGAGCGTCGTGCGCGTGCCGTGCGTACGGTTGCCGCACCCGCGCCTGTCGGACCGGGTGACGTACGGCCGGTCGTGCACCATCATTGATGCCTAGTCGTGACCGGCCTGGTGGCCCCTGGTGCTTCGTCAGTTGACGCCGCACGATACGGTGGCACAACACCAAGGACGGTTGCGCGAAGGCCGTCCTTCACGGATAGTCTTCGCCTCACGGCCCTGGCGCCTCGTAGGGGTGGGAAAAACTGATGGAACACATGCAAGTGCGGACTCGGCCCCGCGTGCCGGCGATCCAGTGCGGTGTCGGCACGACCGGCCGCCGGATCGACCGACACCTGGCCGTGCTCGGCGCGCCCGCACTCCCGGCGGTGGACACCGCCGAAGCGCTCGGGTTGATAAGGGAGCTCACGCCGCGCGGCGCCGAGGCCCCGACGACCCGTCGTCGCCACACCAGGATCTCGCTGCTGACGCCGCTGCGTCGGCTGCGGCGGAGCCTCTTCGGCGGGCGCGGCTAGTTCGACCGGCGCGGTACGGGTCCCTCCCCATCGCCCGGTCGGGAACCGACCCGGTGGACCGTCCGGTCCACCGGGTCTTCGGTGTGTCCGGACGATGTCCCGGGTTCGGGCCCGGTGGGGCCCCGGTGAAGGCCCCGGGTGGGGGCCCCGGCGCGTGCCGCGCCGTCCGGGTGATGTGGTCTGAACCTTTCACCCTACGCGAGTTCGCCTCCCCGGCGCGGCGACTCGGCGAGGGAGTACGCCCGGCCCGCTGGCCTGGGACAGGATGGCGCCATGGCGGACAACAACCACTCCACCCGGACCGGCTCCTTCCCGGACACCACCTTCCAGAGCGGCACCATCGAGATCACCACCGGCAGCCGCGAGGTCGCGCTCGACATCACCGACCGCTGCGCCGCGTTCCTCGACGAACGGGCCACCGGGCGCGACGGCCTGCTCAACATCTTCGTCCCGCACGCCACCGCGGGGATCGCGGTGCTGGAGACCGGCTCCGGCAGCGACGACGACTTCCTCGCCACCCTGCGCGACCTGCTCCCGGCCGACGACCGCTGGCGCCACCGGCACGGCAGCCCCGGCCACGGCCGGGACCACGTGGTGCCCGGCCTGGTCGCCCCGCACGCCACCCTGCCGGTCCTCGGCGGCCAACTGGCCCTCGGCGTCTGGCAGTCGGTGGTGCTGATCGACACCAACGGGGACAACCCGCGCCGGACCGTCCGGCTGTCCTTCCTCGGCTGACCTTCCTCGGCTGACCTCGGCGCGGTGCGCGCGGGGCCCGGGCGCGCTCGGCGGGTTCGATGGGTCCGGCGGGCTTCGCGACTCAGCGGACGTGCGAGGCCACCGCGGCGAGGTAGCGCTCGATCGCCAGGTGCTGGCAGAGCAGGGCCACCGGGCGGCCCAGCCTGGCGTACCAGGCGGACAGCCGGGAGAACGCGGTGACCTCGAACCACACCTCGCCGTCGGCGTCCATCGACACCAGGAACGCCTCCTCGCCACGCTCGGGGTGCCCGGGGAGGGTTCCGTACCCGAATCCGATCCGGTCCGGCTCGTCCACCGTCCACACCACCCGGCAGGGGATCACCAGCCGCGGCCGCCGGCTCCCCGGCAGGTTCAGCCGCAGCAGCACCGTCCCGCCCTCCCGGGCCGGGCCGGCGGGGTACACCGCGAAGCCGGTGCCCAACTGGCTGCCCCAGTCGAGCACGTACCGACCGGCCCGCTCCAGAACCTCCGCGCCGCGCCCCAGGTGGACCCGCCGCCGCAGGTGGGCGTAGCCGTCCGGCAGCCGTCCTCCCCCGCCCCGGGTGGCGCCCACCTCGGGGTACGACCGGGCGGTGGCGCGGGCGGCGAGGAGACGTCGGTGCAGGTCGATGGGCATGTCGGTCACGGTAGCCACCGGGCGGGAGAGGGCCTGCGGCGGGGCGGGATGGGTTTCAGGGAACGGGTTTCAGTGAACAGATTTCAGATGACGGATTTCAGCGAACGTCTTCTGAAATCTGTTCGCTGTCATTCGTTCGCCGGGACGCTCGGGCCGGCTCGGCCAGGACCGAGCCTGTTGCAGCTCAGCGGGGAGCGGAGTAGGAAGGCGGCATGAACGACACCGGTACGAACCAGGAAGCGGCCGTCTGCGAACTCGCGTCCGAGGGCGAAGCGGAGGCGGCGCTGCGGCACGACCCGGAGGCGACCGGGCCGCGCGCCGACTGCGTGCTGTGCGGGGAGCCGACCGAACTGCCCGCCGACCGGCCCGGCAGCACCCTCTGCCCGGTGTGCGCCTGGCAGCAGGCGCAGCGGATCGCCTGCTCGGGCTGATCCACGGCCGACCCCGGCCCCCCGGGTCGGCCTACGCGTCCTCCCGCCCGGCCAGCGCCAGGGTCGAGCCGCGCCGCCCCTTGCGGACCAGCAGCTGGGCGGGGATGCGGCTGCGCAGGTCGGCGACGTGGCTGACGATGCCGACCGCGCGGTCCCGCTCGCGCAGGCCGTCCAGGACGTCCATGACCTCCTCCAGGGCCTGCTCGTCGAGGGTGCCGAAGCCCTCGTCGATGAAGAGGGTGTCCAGCGGCATGCCGCCGGCCTCGTCGGTGACCACGTCGGCCAGTCCCAGGGCGAGGGAGAGCGAGGCGAAGAAGCTCTCGCCGCCGGAGAGGGTCGCGGTGTCCCGCTCGGTGCCCGTCCACGCGTCGACCACCCGCAGGGCCAGGCCCGAGCGCTTGGTGCCGCTGCCCCGGTCGTCGCTGTGCACCAGGGTGTAGCGCCCGCCGGACATCCGGACCAGTCGGTCGCTGGCCGCCGCCGCGACCTGTTCCAGCCGGGCCGCCAGGACGTACGACTCCAGGCGCATCCGCAGCCGGTTGTCGGCGGCGGTGCCGGCCGTGAGTGCGGCGAGCCGGGTGATCCGCCCGTACCGCTCCAGCGCGGGGGCCAGTTCGGCGGCGAGTCCGGTCAGCTGCCGCCCGATCGTGGCCAGCGCCCCGCAGCGCTCGCGGGCCGCCGCATGGGCGGCGTGCGACCGGCCGAGCCGGTCGGTGGCGGCGCCGAGCTCGGCCGCGACGGCGGGCAGGTCCACCGGCGGACGGCCCGCGGCCTCGGCCAGCTCCGGCAGCCCCAGCTCGCGGCGGACGGCGGCGGTCTCCGCGCGGTGCCGCTCCAGCCGGGCCTCCAGCCGCTCGCGCTCCTCGCGCGGCAGCAGCACCGCCAGGGCCGCCGCCGGGTCGGGGAAGCCCGCCGCGGCGGCGGCCTTGCCCAGTTCGTCCTCGGCCTCGTCGAGTCGGGCCGCCGCCTCCGTCCGGGCCCGGGCGGAGTTCGCCGCCGCGGCGACCGCCTCGGCGAGCCGGGTGAGGGCCGCGGCCCGGTCGGCGACCGAGGGCGCGTCGCCCCGGGCGGCCGCCACCCGGGCGGTCAGCGTCTGCTGCTCGGTGCCGAGCGCCAGCAGCCGGTCGGAGAGGACGGCGGCGCGCTCCTTGGCCTCCTGCAGCTCGTCGACCCGGCGGGTGCGGTCCTGCGACAGCCGGGCGATCTCCTGCTCGACCCGGCCGAGCGCCTCCGCCGCGTGCCGTGCCCCGCGATGCTGGTCCTCCATCCCGGCCAGGGCCTGCGCGAGCGTCTCCGTCGTGTCCGGCCCGGCCGCGCCGGCGGCGGTGGCCTCGCGCACCCGCAGTGCGGTGAGCGCCTGGTCGGCCTCCGTCCAGACCCGCTCGGCGTCGGCCTGGGCCCGGCGCGCCCGCTCCTCGTCCTCGGCGCCGACCCGCCCGCCGGGCGCGGCCTCGGCGGGCGCCGGGTGCTCCGGCGAACCGCAGACCCGGCAGGCCTCTCCCGTGCGCAACTGCTCGGCCAGCTCGGCGGCCATGCCGCTCAGCCGGCGGTCCCGCAGGTCCAGGCTGTGCTCCCGGGCGTCCAGCGCGGCGGTGCGCAGCGCGACCGCCCGGGGCTCGGCCGCGGCGATCTCGGCGCGCAGGCCGTCGCGCTCCCGCGCCGCACCGAGGCGTCCGGTCAACTCGGTGCGCTGCCCGTCCAGTTGCTCGACCCGGGCGGTCGCCGACCGGGCCTCGGCGTGCTGCTGCTCCAGACGGCCCAGTTCGCCCTCGAACTCGGCGAGCCAGTCCTCGGCCTCCTCGGCCAGTTCCTCGGCGGCCCGCCGGTCCTGTGCCAGGGAGCCCTGCTCGTGGGCGAGTTCGGCGCAGCGCCGCTCCTCCGCCCGGGCCGCCTCCAGCCGGACCACCTCGGCCCGCAGCCGCAGTTCGGCCTCGGCCAGCCCGGCGGCGTCGGCCCCGGCGAGATCCCGGCCCCCGGCACCGGATCCGGCCAGCAGCTCGCGGTGCCGGCGCTCCAGCTGCCGCGCGCGCCCGAGTGCCTCGGCCGCGCTCTCCCGCAGCCGCAGGGCGTAATCCACCCCGACGGCCTCCTGCGCGGCGGCGAGCCGCCGCCGGTCCGCCGTCGCTGCGGGCTCGAAGCCGGCCAGCCGCTCGGCCCGGTCCAGCGCCTCGCGGTGCCGGCGCTGGCGACCGGCCAGCTCCTCGGCGGCCTCGCGGCGCTCCTGGGCGGCGCGCTGGGCGGCCCCGGCGCCCGCGAGGGCGGCCTCGGTGACGGTGAGCTGCTCGGCCGCGCCGCTGCGCAGGACCGCCGCCCAGCCGAGCACCCCGGCGGCCAGACCGTCGTCGTCCTCGGCCGGCACCCAGCCCGCGGCGGGTTCGGCGCCCGGACCGGCCGCCTGCTCGGCCTTGCTGGCGAGGTCCCGCAGCCGGCGCCGGCCGGCCTGGACGGCGGCCTCCTGGCCGCGGCGCTGCTCGGCCAGCCAGGCCTCCACGTGCTGGAACCGCTCGGTGTCGAACAGCCGCCGCAGCAGCTTGCCGCGCTCCTCCGAATCGGCCTTGAGGAAGCGGGCGAAGTCGCCCTGCGGCAGCAGCACCACCTGGCAGAACTGCTCCCGGTTCATGCCGATCAGCCGGTGGATCTCCTCCCCGGCCTCCTGGTGCGACTTGCTGATCCCGCGCCAGCCGGGCTCGCCGTCGCCCGTGTCGAGGACCCACTCGCGCAGCAGGGTCTGCGCCCGTTCGACGGTGGTGCCGCTCCCGACCTTCTTCGGCCGGCGCTGCTCGGGCAGCCGGGTGACCTGCAGCCGCCGCCCGCCGAGGGTCAGCTCCAGCTCCACCGAGGTCAGCCGCTTCGGGTCGGCGTGGTCGCTGCGCAGCCGGTTGGCCCGGCGCGCGCCCGGCGTCTCGCCGTACAGGGCGAAGCAGACCGCGTCCAGCACGCTGGTCTTGCCCGCGCCCGTCGCGCCGCGCAGCAGGAACAGCCCGCCGGCGGCGAGTGCGTCGAAGTCCACCGTCTCGCTGCCCGCGAAGGGGCCGAAGGCGGTGACGGTGAGCCGGTGCAGCCTCATCGGGGCAGGTCCGCCTTCCGGTCCGTGGTCTCCCGGACGCGCTCGAAGCCCTCCCGGAGCCAGCCGAGCTCGTCCGGCTCGGGCTCGGCGCCGGGGCGGACGTGCCGCAGGAAGCCCTCCGCGATCTCCAGGTCCCCGCGGCCGCTGACCCGCGCCGCGTACGACTGCGAGGGCTCGGCCTCGCTCCGCTCGGGGTCGAACAGCAGCTGGAGGGTGTGCGGGAAACGGCGGCGCAGCCGCTCCATCGGCTCGCTCGGCCGCGCCGCGTCGGTGAGCGTGGCCTGCACCCAGGACTGCTCGTGCTCGGCGTACCGCTCGTCGGTGAGCAGCGCGTCGAGGGTGTCGCGCAGTGTCGCCAGGCGGCGAGGCTCGGGACAGGGGACGCGGTCGGCCGTCACCGAGCCGTCGGCGGCCAGGTCGACCAGCCACATGGTCTTGCGCTGGTGCACCTCGGAGAAGGAGTAGGCGAGCGGGGAGCCGCTGTAGCGCAGGTGCGGGGCGAGCGTCTGGCAGCCGTGCAGGTGGCCGAGCGCGGCGTAGTGCACGCCGTCGAAGACCGACGCGGGGACGGAGGCGACGCCGCCGACCGCGATGTCCCGCTCGCTGTCGCTCGGCGCGCCGCCGGTGACGAAGGCGTGCGCCAGCACCACCGCCCGGGTGCCGGACGGGCGGGCCGCGAGGTCCTCCCGGACCCGGTCCATCGCCGCCCCGAGCACCGCCGCGTGCCCGCCCTTCGCCAGCCCGAACCGCTCGCGCACCAGGGTCGGCTCCAGGTACGGCAGCCCGTACACCGCCACCGGGCCGTGCTCGTCCGCCAGCACGACGGGCTCGGCGCACTCGCCCGGGTCGGTCCGCAGGTGGATGCCGGCCCGGCCGATCAGCCCCGCCCCGACGCCGAGGCGGCGGGCCGAGTCGTGGTTGCCGCTGATGAAGACCGTCGGCACCCCGAGGTCCGCCAGCCGGTGCAGCACGTCGTCGAACAGCGCGACCGCTTCCAGCCCGGGCAGCGCCCGGTCGTACACGTCCCCGGCGACCAGCACGGCGTCCACGCCCTCGGACCGGACCACCTCCACCAGGTGGTCCAGGAAGGCGCGCTGGGCGTCGTGCAGGCTCTCCCGGTGGAACGAGCGCCCGAGATGCCAGTCGGAGGTATGCAGCAGTCGCATGGTTCCCGACCCTAACCCGCAGCACTGACAATCCCGCCCGACCCGGTGGTACCACTGGCCCCCGGCACCCCTGGCGCCCCTTGCGTCCGGGGCCGGGGCCCCGGGGCCGTGCGGTGGCGGGCGGGGCGGAGTGGCGCCGAGCCCGTTCGATCACTCCGGGTGAATTGTCAGTGGCTCTGTGTATGTTCCTCGGCGTCGGCCACTCCCGGTCGGGGTGGTCGGCGCGATCCGGTGTCGGAGGGCGAGAAGGAGGAGCCATGGCTGCGGTACGGAAGTCGGTGCGCGAGGTGCTGGGCGCCGCGGCGGGGTGGTCCCCGCGGGGGCGCCGGCGGGTGCTGGTGCTGGGCGGGCGGCGGCCGGGTGGCGGTGCCGGTGGGGTGCCGCCGGGCGGGCCCGGCGGCGCGGCGCCACCCGGGAGCGGGCGGCCGCCGGGGGCCCGGGCGGGAGGGGGCGGTGCGCGGGCGGCCGGCCGAGGCGGCCGGGTCCGGGGTGCGCCGCCGCCCCAGCCGGTGGCGCTGGCCCTGGCCGTCGACGCCGGGGACTTCGCCGGGCTCGCGCAGTACGGGCTGTTCGGCGGGCTCGGGCACCAGGCCTACCTGCGGCGGGCGGAGGAGCACCTGACGGCCCTGTACCGACAGGGGCTGGAGGTGCACCTGCGGGTCCTGGAGGCGGGCGACTTCGAGGACTACTGCGCGGCGCTCGGCCTCGACCCCCGGGCGCCCGCCGCCCGGGTCGCCTACGCGGGCGATCCGGAGCTGGCCGGGGAGCCGCTCGTCTACGCGGGGGAGCGGCTGGCCGAGCTGGTCCCGGTGCTGCTGGACGACCACCGGGCACGGGTGCGGATGTCCGTGGCCTGCGCGGCTCTGCTGGGCGCCGTCGGCGACGACCCGGCCGGGCAGCTCCGGATGGCCGCCGTGATGCGGTACGTGACGTCGGTCTACCTCGCGCTGGCCGAGGGCGCGGGGGAGGGGTGCCATCTGCTGACGCTGCGCTGCCACGGCCCGGAGGACGGCGAGGAGCTCACCTCGGCGGTGGACGTCTGCGTGGAGGAGGGGCTGCTGTACCCCGCGGGGCGGGACGCCGAGGCGTTCTGCGTCACGCTCGCGGCGGGCGTCGCCCTGGGCGGGGAGGGGGCGCTGCTGCTGCACGGCGATCCGTCGGTGGGCGTACGGGTGGACGGACGGAGCGACGACCGGTCCGGCCCGGACGGCCGTCCACCCGCGCCCCCGGCCGAGGAGGCCCGGCCCCGGCCGCCGGTGCGCGGCTGGGCGCTGACCGGTGGACGGCTACGGCCGATGACCGCGCACGAGGTGTTCGACGAGTTGGCGGACGACGCCGCGCGCGGGCTGCCTTTCCCGCCCGGGGTGGACCCTCGGCCCGGGTTCCCGCTGCCCGGCTTCCGAGACCCCGGGGAAGGGGGTGGGCCGCTGGGGTGATCAGGGCGTTCACCGCCTCCGCGTCCACCACGTCCGTCGTCTCCGCATCCACCATGCGGCGCTGGGGACTGTTCATCGACCGCGTGTTCGGGGAAGATTCGGAGAAGATCAACAGCAGGAACGCGCGGTGCCCCACGCCGCCGTTCCGGCCGCTCCGCCCCGTACCGCGCCCTGCAGGTCCTCCCCGCGCACCGCCGGTCCGGCGAAGCCCGACTGCGAGAGGGGGACGGATGAGCGAGCGGAGCGAGCTCGGCGCCGGGGGGTGCGCGGGGGCGAGCATCCCCGTCGAGCGCCGCGGGGCGAGAGCATGAGCCCGATCGAGTACAGCGCGGAGGTCGCGGAGCTGCTCGGGAAGGTGCGGCGGCGCCCCACGGCGGGCTGGCCGTGGCGGCCGGGCGAGCCGGTGCCGGAGGGGCTGCCGGTCAAGCAGTCCTGGGGGTGGCTGTTCGCGCCCGACGGGCGGGTGCTGACGCTGGTGAACCCCCGGGACGGGATCTGCTCGCTGCCCGGCGGCTCGCTGGAGCCGGAGGACGGTGGGGACCCGGCGGCCGCCCTGGCCCGGGAGGCGGCCGAGGAGGCGCAGGCCCGGATCGGCCGGCCGTACTACCTCGGCTACCTCTACGACCGGGTCGGTTCGGCGAACGGCGGGCACGAGTGCGCGCGGGTCCGGATGGCGGCGGCGCTGCGGTCGGTCGGCCCGAGCACGGCCGACCCGGCCTCGGGCCGGCACTACCGGCGGCTGCTGGTCGCACCGGGCCTCGCCGTCGAACTGCTCGGCTGGGGCGCGCCCGGGTTGCGCCAAGCCCGGGCGGCGGTCGCCACTGCCGCCCGCTGGCTCGGCGTGCCCGCGGCCGCGAACGAGGCGATCGAGGAGTTGCCGGTCGAGGGCTGCACGGTCTCCCCGGGCACCGTGTATCCGGGTGCCGGGTACACGGGCGCCATGCACCCCGGTGGTGGCCGCCCCGGCGCGCGGGGCTGACCTCGCGCGTCGCCGTACTCCCGAGCGACGTCCCTGCGGGGCGCGCCGAGCCGGGGCGCGCCGAGCCGGGCCGGGCGGGGCTTGACCGGGCCGGGCCGGCCCGGGCCGACGCGGTGCCCTGACGCACCGCCATGCGGGACGTCAACATCGGCCACTTGCGTCCGATCGGCCACAGCGGTGAATTCTCGTGGTGCCGCCGATGCCCTTCCGGCCCACCTTCGACCTGCCTTCGCGGGTGTCACCAGCCCCCCCTGGGTCGGCTGACACCCGCTTCGAATCCGACCCGGCGATGGCCGGGCGGCAACTCCGCGCTTGTCTTGCACGGAATTTCTGCAAGTTGCCGGTCTACGCGCGCTGCGCTACGCGCGTCACCGCGCACCCCCGCTGACCTGCGTGAAATCACGGACTGTCAGCGGCAGTTCATCTCGGAGCTATCGGACGTCCCGTCAATATCCTTGGCATGACCGCTTCCGGGTTTGGCTACCGCCTGGTATCACTTCTGTGACCCTCACCACGCCACCCCACTGGAGCTGTGATGATTCGTCCTGCCCGCGCCCTGTCCATCGCCGCCATAGCGGCGGGCCTCACCATGACGACGCTCTTCGCCGCGACGTCCGCGAACGCCGCCGGCGTCAACTACGTGGCCCTCGGCGACTCGTACTCGTCCGGTGTCGGCGCCGGCAGCTACCTGAGCGACAGTGGCAGCTGCAAGCGCAGCACCAACGCGTACGCGTACCTCTGGAAGAACGCGCACGCGCCGTCCTCCTTCAAGTTCGTCGCCTGTTCGGGCGCCAAGACCGGCGACATCCTGAACAGCCAGATCTCCGCCCTGGACGCCAGCACCACGCTGGTCAGCATCTCGGTCGGCGGCAACGACGCGGGCTTCGCCGACACCATGCAGACCTGTGTCCTCGGCTCGGACGCCGACTGCATCAACGCCGTCAACACGGCCAAGAGCTACGCCACCACCACCCTGCCCGGCCAGCTGGACAAGGTGTACTCGGCGATCAAGTCCAAGTCCCCGAACGCCCACGTCGTGGTGATGGGCTACCCGCACATCTACAAGGTCGGCGGCAGCTGCATCTTCGGCATCGGTGACACCAAGCGCGCCGCCATCAACGGTGCCGCCGACACCCTGGACGGCGTCCTCGCCAAGCGGGCCGCCAACGCCGGCTTCGCCTTCGGTGACGTCCGCAGCATCTTCAACGAGCACGAGATCTGCGGCTCGCTGACCACCTGGCTGAACAGCACCACCCTGCCGGTCGACGAGAGCTACCACCCGAAGGCGGCCGGCCAGTCCGGCGGCTACCTCCCGGTGTTCTCGGGGCTGTAAGAACTGCCGCAACGAGCGTCCCGTCCAAGGACGGACCGCCGCCGTCCCCCTCCCGCGGCTCGGGAGGGGGGCGGCGGCAACGCCGTTTCAGCCGCCGCCCGGTGATGACCGGTCCGGTGCCGGCCCGCCCTTCGTCGACTCGTCCTGCGTTGACCCGCCCGGTGCGGACGGGTTCGGTGCGGACGGCCCCGGTGCGGGCCCGGTCGGCGGGAAGGGAATGCCGGCGAGGACCGGCAGCAGTTCCGCCTCCTCGAAGTCCAGATGTGCCTCCAGCTCGGCGGACATCCGGTCCAGCTCCGTCCGGAGCCGCTCCGGTTCGGTGATCGCGATCCCGGCCAGCAGGCCCATCAGCTCCTCCTTGATCCGCCCGATGGCCCGGTGCTGCTCGTCGAGCCGCGCCAGGACCTCGGCCAGCTCAGGATGGCTGCGCGCGAGAGCGGGGAAGATCGCGGAGTCCTCCCCGGTGTGGTGGTGCGTCAGCCCGTCGCAGAAAGCCAGGCAGTGCTGGCGCAGCTGCAGTCCGAGCGCGGCCGGGCGGCCCGGGACGTGGGCGTGTGCCTCCTCCCGTACGTGGCGCAGCTGCGCGCGCAGCCAGGTGTGCGCCTCCAGCAGCTTGTCGGCGAGGCTGCGCACCACCACCGGGGCCGGACCGCCGGCGGGCGGTTCGAGCCGCTCCAGGACGACGACCGGCAACTCCCGGTCGGTGTGGGCCTGGTAGTCCCCGTAGCCCGGAGCCTTCCGGACCACGGCGGCGAACAGCCGCTCCCGGCGGCCGCCCTCGGCGGGTACGGCGACGGTGTCGAAGGCCTCGGCGCCGAGCTCGACCCGGACCACCGGGTGGGCGAGGAGGTTGCGGTACCACTGGGGGTGCTCCGGCGCCCCGGCGGCCGAGGCGACGACCAGGAGCAGCCCCTCCGCCCGGACGTACCCGAGCGGCACGGTGTGCGGCCGCCCTGAGCGGGCTCCGGTGGTGGTCAGCAGCAAGAGGTCGCCGCCCTCGAACGGGCCGCCGACCCGCCCGCCGTTGGCGCGGAACTCCTCGATGACGTTCAGACTGAAGGACATGGGCATGCGTGTGTGATGGATCTCCAGAGAGGAAAGGGGAGTTGCGGCCACAAGCGGTGCCGGTGCCTGTGCCGTTACCGGAGATCGGGGCCGGAGACGGGGCCGGTGGTCGATCGGCGCCGATGGTCGGACCCCGGTCCGGTGATACGGCTGCTGGCCCGTCCGGCGACATCCGTCGCGGGACGCGGCTCGCACACGCGGGCACCGCGGTGACCGCCCGGCGTCAGATCAGGGAAGCGGAGAGAGTGCTCATCGCGCATCGTCCCTTCGGAAAGGTGCTGGCTCGGCTGCCGGCCGGCCCACTGCTCTGTGGCCGACGCCGCGCTGCACGCCCCCATTAGAGCCAGGCCGCGGACACGCTGTCAACGAGCGGGATCACCGGCCGAGGGCTTCACCTCCGCCGCCGACTTCGAGGCGCGCCTGATCGGTTGGACAGGGGATGCGTTCGGTGGCTGAGCCGCCCCCGGGCTGAGCCAGGTGGGAGCCCCACCCCGGCCGCGAGCGGCGACGCGCCGCCGCTCCCCTCGGAGGCGGCGGCGCGTCGGGTCCGGAGCACGTGGTCCGGTGTACATCGGGTCCGGAGCACGTCGGGCCCGGTGCACGCCGGCGGCTCCGGACGGTTCCCGTCAGTGCAGGTAGTCGACCAGGCCGGCCGGCTTGAGCCCGGCGGCGTCGGCGGCGGCGAGGGCGCGCTGGAGGTCGGCGGCGAGGGTGTCGGTCCAGTGCATCAGCACGACGTCGCCCGGCTGCAGCGGGCCCGGGTGCCAGATGTTGGCGGCACCCCAGCTGAAGTCCGCGTCGGCGGTGAGCACGGTGCGGATGCCGCAGTTCGCGGCGGCCTGCAGGGTGTCGGCGTTCCAGGTGAAGTACGGCGGGCGGAAGAACGTCGGCGCGGTGCCGAAGAGGCGGGTCATCGAGTCGCGTGCGTCGCAGATCTCGACCTGCTGCCGCTCCAGCGGGAGCGTGCTGAGGTCGGTGTGGGAGACGCTGTGGTCCTGGATCGAGGAGCCGGGTACGGCGGTGACCCGCTGGAAGAAGGCCGGGTCGGCGGTGGCGGGCATCGGCAGCGGGAAGGCGGTGATCGGCAGCCGGTGGTCGGCGATGAACCGTTCCGCCTCGGGGGTGCGCTGCCAGCCGTCGTCCACGGTGAAGAAGACGACCTTGTCGTTGGTGGGGACGGAGCCGGCGGCCACGGCCGGGGCGGGTGCGGGGCCGTCCACCCGGACGTCGTCCACGGAGAACGGTCCCTGCTGGTACCAGCCGTGCACGTAGAGCCGGATGCTGCGCGCGTTCGGGCCGGTGGTGAACCGGGTGCTCAGCCGCTGCCAGCCGCCGCCGGTGGTCTCCGTCCAGGCGGGGGCGACGTCCTTGCCGGTGCCGGTGGCGCCCAGGTGGACGAAGCTGCCGCGGACCCACGCGGAGGCCGTGTAGGTGGTGTTGGGCCGGACCGCGACGGTCTGCGCGCACTCGCCGGTGGAGTCGGCGTTCGCCGGGGTGACGGTGAGCGAGGAGGTGCCGGTGTGCGGGGCGGTGGTGCTGACGGACGCTTCGGCCGGTCCGCCGGTGCAGCTCCAGCCGGGGATGCTGCCCCAGTCGGCGAGGTCGGGGGAGGGCAGCTCGAAGCCGGGGTTGGTGGCGAGGTTGACGGTCGGCGCGGCCTGGGTGCCCGGGCCGCCGGCCGGGGGAGCGGCGGCGGAGGCCACGGGTGCGGCGAGACCGGTGAGCAGCGCGACGGAGGCGGCCAGCACGGACAGGCGCGAGGACAGGCGCGAGGACAGACGCGTGGACAGGCGCGAGGACAGGCACGTGGACATCGACACGTGAGGACTCCAGCAAGTGGGGGCACGCCCGTGGGGAGAGCGTGAGCGGAATCGGACCGTGGAACTCTGAATGTGGAACTCTGAACGGGGACTGTGAACGTGGAACTCTGAGCGAGGAATTCTGAACGTGGAACTCCGGGGTGCGGAACCCCGGATCGTCGCAACAATGGACTAGACCAATGGGGCCGTCAAGGGAACGGCGGGTGAACCCGGCGGTCCCGGTCGGCCGACGCGCGGTCACCATGCCCGGGGAACAAGGGACAAGACGTCACGTCAGGGAGGCGGCGGACGGGCCCGGTTCAGGACAGGTACAGCTCCTCGATGTCCGTCGCGTAGTACTCGGCGATCGCCGTCCGCCGCAGCTTGAGCGAGGGCGTCAGCAGCCCCTGCTCCTCGCTGAACTCCCGGGGCAGCAGCCGGAAGGCGCGGATCGACTCGGCCCGTGAGACGGCCGTGTTCGCGGCCGCCACCGCACGCTGGACCTCCATGTGCAGTTCCTCGTCCGCGAGCACCGTCCACGGGTCCGACTGCTCCCGCCCGTGGGTCTTCAGCCAGTGCGCCAGTGCCGCCGGGTCGAGCGTGATCAGTGCGGCGACGTACGGGCGGTCGTCGCCCACCACCAGGCACTGGGAGACCAGCGGGTGCGCCTCGACCCGCTCCTCCAGGGCCGCCGGGGCCAGGTTCTTGCCGCTGCTGGTGACGATCAGGTCCTTCTTGCGGCCGGTGATGCTGAGGTAGCCGTCCTCGTCCAGCCGGCCCAGGTCGCCGGTCGCGAACCAGCCGTCGACCAGGGACTCGGCGGTGCACTGCGGATGGTTGAGGTAACCGCCGAAGACCGAGCCGCCGCGCACCCACACCTCGCCGTCGTCGGCGATCGCCACCGAGGCGCCCGGCACCGGCCGGCCGACCGTGCCGAGCTTCTGCCGTCCGGCCGGGTTGGCGGTGATCGCGGCGGTGGTCTCGGTCAGCCCGTAGCCCTCGTACAGCTGGAGGCCGGCGCCGGTGAAGAACAGGCCCAGCTCGCGCCGGAGCGTCGAGCCGCCGCTCATCACGCTGCGAACCCGGCCGCCGAGCACCGCCCGCAGCCTCGGGTAGACGGTCCGCTCGTACGCGAGGTGGCGCAGCCGCAGGGCCGCGCCCGGGCCGGGGCCGCGACCGAAGGCCTTCTGTTCCCGGGCGGCGGCCCAGTCGACGGCCACCTGCCGGGCCTGTTCGAAGAGTTCGCCGCGGCCGGCGTCCTCGGCGGCCCGCCGGGCCTGCTGGAAGATCTTCTCGAAGACGTACGGGACGGCGTGCAGGAAGGTCGGGCGGAAGGTCTCCAGGGCGGGCAGCAGCGCGTCGGTGGAGACTTCGGGGACGTGCCCGATCCGGAAGCCGCCGCGGATCGCCGCGATCTGCACGGCGCGCCCGTAGACGTGCGCGAGCGGCAGGAACAGCAGGGTGGCGGGGCGGCCGCCGCCGGTGTCGCGCAGGGCGTCCCCCCAGCCGGCGAGCAGGGCGTCGGCCTCGGCGGCCAGGTTGGCGTGGGTGAGCAGGCAGCCCTTGGGGCGGCCGGTGGTGCCGGAGGTGTAGACGACCGTGGCGATGTTCCCGGTGGCGACGCCGAGGCGCTGGCGGTGCACCAGGGAGTCGGGCACGCCGAGGCCGTCCTCGGTGATCGCGGCGACGCAGTCCCGGTCGAGCTGCCAGATTCCGGTGAGGTCGGGCAGCGCGTCGCAGACCGCGCCGACCGTCATCGCGGCGTCCTCGTCCTCGACCAGGCAGGCCACGGCCTGGGTCTCGGCGAGGATCCAGCGCACCTGCTCGGGGGAGGCGGTGGGGTAGACCGGGACGGTGATGGCGCCGATCGACCAGAGTGCGTAGTCGAACAGCGTCCATTCGTAGCGGGTGCGGGACATCAGGGCGACCCGGTCGCCGTAGCGCACGCCGTGGGTGAGCAGGCCCTTGGCCAGGGCGAGCACCTGGTTCCGGAACTCGCGGGCGGTGACGTCCTGCCACTGCCCGTCCCCGGCCCGCCAGGACAGCTGGACCAGGTCGGGGGTGCGCTCGGCGGTGTCGTAGAGGGAGTCGGCGAGTCCTCCGGTGGCCTCGGGCGCGGCCGGGGCGGGGGTGGTGAACTCGCGCACGGTCCTCCCCAGTTCGGTGCCGGTCGTACGGGTGGTACGGGGTGCGCCGAAACTATCGGATCGCCCTGTCACTGCCCAGGGTTGTGGCGGTGACACGACGAGATCGGCACGGCTCCCCTCCGGTGGTGTCGCGCCCGGGGAGGCCCGGGGGAGGCGAGGGGGAGGCGCCGGGAAGGAATCGCGGAGGCCGCGGGCCCCGCGCCGGCGCCGCATTCCGGGCATCGACGGATGTTCCGGATGCGTAGCGGAGGATGGCTGACCGGTTTCTGACGTGTGCGGGACGAGACCGGTCGGTGGACCGGTTCACCCCTCGAACGAGTGGTCAGGGCGTAGTAGAGTCTCGCAGACCTGTGGCCGGGAGCCCCTCCGCCGACCCCTCCAGCGTTCCCAAGACCCGCCATGTTCCCCCCTCCGCTCCCCGTCCGCGCCCGGCACTTCCCGACCGAGGACTCCATGCGTCTGCGCAGCAGCTCGATCCGCGCGAAGATCATCGCGCTGCTCCTGGTGCCCATCGTCGCGCTCACGGCCCTGTGGGCGTACGCGACGATCGCCACCACCGGGGACGTCTGGAACCAGCTCGGGATCAGCCGTACGTACAAGGAGTTCGCGGGCCCGGTCGACCAGTACACCGGCGACCTGCAGAACGAGCGCCGCGCCGCCGTCCAGCGGCTGGCCGACCCGCGGTCGCCGACCGCCAGGGAGGCCTACGAACGGTCCAAGGCCGCCACCGACCGCAGTCTGGACGTGCTGCGGCAGAAGAAGGACGGCTCCGGCGGCAAGCTCTCCGCCCCCCAGCGCGGTCGCTTCGTCCAGATCATCGCCGCCGCCGACCAGCTCGGACCGCTGCGCGCCCAGGTCGGCCGTTCCGCGCTGAACTGGGAGTTCGCGCTGGGCCAGTACAGCGACCTGGTCAAGCCGGTGTTCGGCTTCCGGTCCGCCTACGTCGCCCGGCAGAGCGGCCAACTCCCCCGTCAGGGCACCATCCTGATCGAGCTGGTGCGCGCCCGGGAGTACCTGTCGCAGGAGGACGCGGCGATGGAGGGCCTGCGCACCGGCGCCGCCAGGCCCACCGCCGAGCAGTACCAGGTCGCGCTGGACGCCCTGCACAACCAGCAGGCACTGTTCACCGTCTACGTCGCCGAGCTCGACCCCGCCGACCAGTCCGACTACGCCGCGCTGCGCGGCGGGGAGGCCTGGGGCGCACTGGCCCGAGCCGAAGCGGACTTCGTCGGCGCCGGCGGCCCCGACCGGGTGGTCCAGGCGCTCAACACCGACTCCTGGCGGGAGACCGCCGACCGGGCGCTCGGCGACCTCGCCTCGATCAACAGCCGGATCTCGGCCGGGCTGGACGAGCGCGCGCGGTCCGCGGCGATCGGGATGCTCTGGCGCGGCGGCATCGCCGGTGCGGTCGGTCTGGTCGCCGTGGTGCTGTCCATCATGATCTCGTTCCGGATCGGCCGGGGCCTGGCCCGCGAGCTGATCGGCCTGCGCAACGCGGCCGACGAGCTGGCCGGCACCCGGCTGCCGTCCGTCATGCTGCGGCTGCGCCGCGGCGAGCCGGTGGACGTGGCCACCGAGGCCCCCGAGCTGCACTTCGGGAACGCCGAGATCGGCCAGGTCGGCCAGGCCTTCAACGCGGTGCAGCGGGCCGCCGTCGAGGCCGCCGTCGAACAGGCCGAACTGCGTCGCGGGGTCTCGGCGGTGTTCGTCAACCTGGCCCGGCGCAGCCAGGTGCTGCTGCACCGGCAGCTCACCCTGCTCGACACCATGGAGCGCCGCACCGAGGACCCGGCCGAGCTGGAGGACCTCTTCAAGGTCGACCACCTCACCACCCGCATGCGCCGCCATGCCGAGGGCCTGATCATCCTGGCCGGTGGTTCGCCCGGGCGGGCCTGGCGCAAGCCGGTCCGGATGGTGGACGTGGTCCGGGCGGCCGTCGGCGAGGTCGAGGACTACGCCCGGGTGATCGTCCGGCCGTTCCCCGGCACCGGCCTGCTCGGCAGCGCCGTCGCGGACGTCACCCACCTGGTCGCCGAACTCGTCGAGAACGCCGCGGTGTTCTCCCCGCCGAGCACCCAGGTCACCGTCCAGGGCGAGGTGGTAGCGCACGGCTTCGCGCTGGAGATCGACGACCGCGGCCTCGGGCTGAGCGAGCAGATGCTCGCCGAGATCAACGAACGCCTCGCCGTGGAGCAGGAGTTCGACCTCGCCGACACCGACCGGCTGGGCCTGTTCGTGGTCAGTCGGCTGGCCCGGCGGCACGGCATCCGGGTGCACCTGCGGCCGTCCCCCTACGGCGGGACGACGGCGGTCGTGCTGATCCCGCGCGAACTGCTCGCGGAGGCGCCGGACGGGAAGCCGGAGCCGGGCCCGGCCGGGCAGCGGGGCGCGGCGGGCGGCCGGCGCGGGCAGCGGGACCTGGTCGCCGTGCCCGGGTCGGGGGGTGCCTCCTGGGCGGCGTCCGGGCCGGTCGGCTCCGCGGGTGTTGGTATTGGTTCGGGTGCGGGTGCCTCGGCCGGAGCGGTGGCCGGAGGCCGTACGGGCGCCGTCGCCGGCGGTGACGAGGCGGACAAGCACCGCGGGACGACGGGCGGCCCGAGGCCGTCCGTGCCGGAGGCGGGCCGTACGGCGGGCGGGCTGCCACGCCGGGCCTCGCGGGGCAAGGGCGGGCCGGTGCTGGTCCCCGCGCCCGTGGCGGACAC
>NZ_JBHXTL010000009.1:0-138555 GCF_042677365.1 Kitasatospora sp. NPDC127116 | reverse complement strand
CAGTCGGAGCCCAGGCAGGAGGCCAGGATCCCGGCGACGGCCCCGGCCTCGATCGGGGTCGTCGCCGTGCCGGTGACGGTGAAAGCCGCCGGCGGGTGGGGGGAAGCCGGCACGGAGGGGGTCTCTGTGGTGGCTGCTCCTTGTTGTGGTCCCGGTGAGTGCGGCGCGGACGGGAGAGCCAGGCACAGGGCTGCTGCGATGCAGGCCGCGGCCGCGCCCAGGGCGTGTCGGCGGTGGCGGCGCCGGTCGGCGCGCCGGCGGATCTCCGCAGCGGGCAGGGTCGGTGCGGGCATCTGCGTGCCGAGCAGCCGCAGCCGGTCGGCGAGGGTGTCGTGGATGGGGTCAGACACGGAGCTTTCCTTCCTCGCCGGCCGGGGTCAGGTCGGCGAGTCTGGCCGCGAGCGCGGCCCGGCCGCGGGCGAGGCGGCTCTTGACGGCGCTGACGCTGGCGCCGGTATCGGCCGCGACCTGCTCGACGGAGAGATCGCACATGTGGTGCAGGACCAGGGCGCTCCGCTGTGCCTCGGGCAACTCGCGGAGCGCGGCGACCAGCATCAGGTGCTCCTCGGTGGGCGGCTCGACGGTGGGTGGTTCCTGGCGGTGGTGGCGTCCGGCCAAGTGCAGGCCCCGGGCCAGACGTCGCCAGCGGGAGAGGGCCAGCCGCCGGGCCGTGGTCCGGATCCATGCCTCCGGGGCGTTGCCCGGGTCGAAGGTACGCCTTCGGTCCCACGCGCGGATGAAGGCCTCCTGGACCACGTCCTGCGCTTCGGACCAGTTGCCGGTAATCGCGTAGAGCTGCCCGGTCAGGCGGGAGAAGGACGCCGCGTAGAACGCGTCGAACTCCTGTGGCGTCATCAAGGGCCTCTCTTCCGGGGCTGTCCGTCAGCTCGCGGCACAGGCGGTGCGCGAGGAAGCACTCCTCGGCCGCGGCGGCGGATCCGTGCGTCCTGGGCGGAGCCTCCCGCCCTGTACGCACGAGCCCCGTCCCGGCGTTGCGCCCACGGACTATGACGTGGATCACGTGTGCGGGGTGCGACCCGCCGGGCGCCGGGAGGCGTACAGGGGTGCTGGCATCAACCGGACGCCCGCAGGAAAGGACACGGATTCATGCGTATCCGCCCGATCATGCTCATCGCCGCCACCGTCACCGCCGCGGCCATCGCGACCGCGGGGGGAATGGCCACTGCCGCACCCGGCACCTCCACGCCCACCCCCACGGCCCAAGGCAAGCCCTCCGGTGCGCCCACCGCCACGCCCACCGCCACGGCCTCCGACGCCGGCTCGGCCGACGCCTCGGTGATCCCCAGCGGCGGCTCGGCCGTCACCGGTGCGACTGCTACCCCGGCGGCTTTCACCGTCACCAGCACGGCGACGACCCCGATCGAGGCCGGGGCCGTCGCCGGGATCCTGGCCTCCTGCCTGGGCTCCGACGCGTCGCAGTACCAGGCGGTGATCGCGGTCCGCGCTCCCGTCGCCTCGCCGGACACCGACGGCGTGGTCATCGCCGTCAACTCCGCCGGCCAGTACGTGCAGTGCGAGTCGAAGGGCCACCAGGGCAACAGCAAGTCCGTCCCCGCGACGTTCATCAACGACCGCCTGTGGGGCACCGGTCACCTGATCTCGTTCTTCGACAGCTTCAGCACCCCGGCCGGTGCCGGGCAGTTCCTCTCCCTGGGCGCCGGACACTACACACCCGATGTCGCCAAGGTCACCATCAGCTACGGCGACGACCCGACCCAGTACCCGGCCGTCATGGCGGGCGGCGCCTTCGCCTACACGGCGGCCGTCTCCACCGGAAACAACGCGAACTCCTTCCCCCCGGCCCCCTACGTCCACGCCTACAACGCGGACGGCAAGGAGATCTACAACCAGAAGACCCAGCCCAACATCAGGGCCACCCACCCGTAAGCACCACACCGCGCGCCCAGTGGTGGGGCGATCATCCCCGCGGCGGCGCGGGGCCGTGCGGCGGACGAGCACACGCGGTGCGACGATCACGGGGGACAGGCAGCGGAAGAAGTCCACGACGCGACGCGGCCGCGCTTCCCGGTGCGGCACCGCAGCCCGCCGAAGCCGTTCATCCACGAGCGGCTCCGCCCCACCACCCACCTCCTGTCGGCCCGATCGGGGCGGGGACGCCCTCGCGGGCGATCTCACCGGTGAAACCCGACTCCCCCAGCACGCAACGGGACTTGCCGCTGACGTAGCCCCCGCGGGCGAGGGCTACCCGGGCGACCGCCTCCCCGCCCCCGAGCTCCCCGGCACCCCGCTCAAGCCCCGCGGACGCACCCGTTGACCTGCGCCTTCGACCGACGGGGAGCCTGCCGCAGGATCCGAGCCGCACTCCCCCCACGACGATCCCGACGCCTCCGGCGCCCTGGCCGCCGCCCTCGGCGCCTCCCCGGGCCCGGCCGAGCTGCGCATCAGCCCGGACATCCGGCCGGTCCTCGGCCGCGCCCCTCGGCCCTTCGCCGAGTGGGCCCGCCCGCAACGCCGCCGCGTTCCGCTGAGACCGGGCAGCGCCGCGGGAACCCCGGGACCGGGCACGGACCGGGCACGCGGGCCGGCGTGCCCGGCAGGCTGCCGGTCGGGTGTCAGCGGCCTGTCGGTGACGCGTCGGTCAGATGCAGGTGGGCTCTGGGACCTTCGAGTGGTCCCGCCGGGTGCCGATCCGGCTGTGGATTCAGGGGAAGGGGATCTCTTGTGCATGACGTAGTGATCGTGGGCGCCGGCCCGGTGGGGCTGTTCCTCGCCTGCGAACTCGGCCTCGCGGGCTGCTCGGTCCTGGTGCTCGAACGGGACCCGGAACCCCGCTCGCCGTTCAAGGCGCTGCCGCTCGGCATCCGGGGCCTGTCCTCCGCCTCGGTCCAGGCGTTCTACCGCCGCGGGATGCTGCACCAATTGCTGAAGGCATCGGGCGTCGACGATGAGCCCGGCGCGCAATCGGGACCGGACGCGCCGTCAGCTCCCCGTCGTGGTGGCCACTTCGCCGGCATGATGCTCGATCCGGCCAAGATCGACTTCGCGGCCCTGCCGTACCGGCTGCCCAACCCGGCACCGGAGGGCATGCCGACACACGTCGAAGCCATCGAGGCGGTGCTGGCCGAGCGGGCGTCCGAGCTGGGCGTGGACGTCAGGCGCGGCGTCACGGTTTCGGCCATCGCGCACAACGACGGGAGTGTGATCGCGCAGGCGGGCGAACACGCGTACACGGCGCGCTGGCTGGTCGGCTGCGACGGCGGACGCAGTACCGTACGCGGGCTCGCGGGCTTCGACTTCGTCGGGACCGAGCCGCTGTGCACCGGCTACACGATGCTCGCCACCGTCGCCGACCCCGAGAAGCTGAGCCCCGGGTTCAATCTGACACCCACGGGCATGTACCTCCAGCCCGCGGGGGACTACATCGCCGTGCTGGACTTCGACGGCGGCGCGTTCGATCGCTCGCGGCAGCCGACGCGCGACCATCTCCAGACGGTTCTGCGCCGGGTGTCCGGCACCGACGTGACGCTGGGCGAGGTCCGTCTCGCGTCGAGCTTCACCGATCGGGCGATGCAGACGACGACCTACCGGCACGGACGCGTCCTGCTCGCGGGCGACGCCGCTCACATCCACTCGCCCCTGGGCGGGCAGGGACTCAACGCCGGCATCGGCGATGCCCTGAACCTGGGCTGGAAGCTGGCGGCGGCCGTGCACGGACACGCGCCGGACGGACTTCTCGACACCTACGGCCGCGAGCGCCGTCCGGTGGGGTCGGCGGTGCTCGACTGGTCGCGCGCACAGGTGGCGGCCATGCGGCCGGACCCGCACGGCCAGGCCGTCCAAGGGGTGATTCGCGACCTGATCAACACCCGGGACGGAGCGACCTACGTGTTCGAGAGGATGTCGGGATCGTCCGTCCGTTACGACCTCGACAGCGAGCACCCGCTGGTCGGCCGCAGCGCCCCGGACCTTCGTCTGGAGGACGGCACCCGTCTTGGCGACCTGATGCGGGACGGACGGGGCGTCACGCTCGACTTCAGCACCGACCGATGCCTGCACGCTCCGGCGAGGGGCTGGGAGGGCCGGATGCGGTACGCGGCCGGCCCGGCGAAGGACGACCTCGGATTGGGTGCCGTGCTGGTCCGGCCCGACGGCGTGGTCGCCTGGGCAGGCGATCGCACACCTGACCGTGAAGCGTTCGAGCGGGCCGCGGGACGCTGGTTCGGCAGTCCGGAAAGCTGAAACGGGCGTCGCCCGGCACCCGGCGTCGTCTTCGGTTCCGAAGTCCCGGACGGCGAAGGCCCGACCCTCAACATCGTGGGACCCACCCCATCGGCACGAGTACCCCGCGAGCCACGCGACACCGTGAGCGTGAGGCCGACGCAGTGTTCACGACGACCCCGGCGGCCTGACGGCCGCCGGGGTCGTTTCACACCGCTCCGTCGATATCGGCCCGTCGCTTTCACGAAGCTCGGATCACGTCCCGGACCGGCTGCGGGTAGCCGATCTCGGCGATGTCCTCGGCCAGGTCTGCGAGGGTGAGCTCCGAGTTCAGCGATGACACGAGCGTCCGGCTCAGCGGTCGCAAGGCATAGACGTCGCGCACCGCTTCCAGGTCCACGGGAACCTCGTAGTAGTCCTCGGCGAAGCGCTGGAACGCTTCCGGCGAACGGTCGACCAGGAGCTCGAACAGGCTTGTTGCCCCGTCGGGGTCGGAACACCCGGCAGGGAAGTCGATCATGCCGTGCCGCCACCGATCGTCCGTCGCCTCCCGCCAGAGGCAGGCCGTCACAACGGGAACGTCGTCCTCGTCGGTGAACGCCGGCTCCTCGACGAAGGGCTTGAAGACCTCCGGAACCTCGTCGATCACTCCCGGCCAGGGCTCGCCATCGTTGCCGTACGGGCTCATCGGTGCTTCGTGGGCGAAGCCGCGGACATAGGCCCCGGCAGCCGAGAACACGATGGAGTACTCGTCCCCCGACCCGTTGCGCATCGACGCCATCTCCTCGCCGTCGGCCCAGCCGGCGTTGAAGGAGTAGTACCGGCCTTCCCAGTCCGGGCTCAAGATCGCGTCGAGCATCGCCAGTGAGCGGCACAGGTTCCGCAGGTCGGCGATGGAAGGGAGCCGGCGAGCTACGTCGTGGACAGTCATGTGCCCATCCAACCGGATGCCCCTGACACCCGGAATCTCCCCAAGGCTGTCACGCTCAGTAGCGGTGCCGGAGTCAGGTGGGTCAACTCGCGACGGTTGAATACGCGGGCCCACCAGTATCAAGCCCCGACAAGACGCCCGCCGGCCACGTCGCGCAGCCGAGTCCGTATGGACACGGACATCCGAGAAGTCCGCGCCGAACCGGCCTTCCCTCTCGGTGCGGGTGTCATGGTCGAGCGGACGCCCCGGGGCACGCAGGACGCTGAGGACTTCACCCTAGGGGCGGGCCCGACCGGTTGGCAAGGCAAGCCTTACTGGACGGCGGGCCTGCTACGGTTCCGGACATGTTCCTCCCCCGTGCGTAGCGGACCCGCCACAACCGTGCCCCCCTCACCGGGCACGGCGCTCCGGTGTCCCCGCACGCCTCCGGGCACGGCCCCGCCCTGCCCGCCTTCGCCGAGGAACGTCTCCCTTGTCTTCGCCCAACCCCTCCCACTTCTCTTCGCCGACCCCCTCCTACGCCGCCGTCCTGCGCGCCCCGCACGCCGGCCGCACCTTCGGCGCCGCCCTGCTGGGCCGGCTCTCGTACGGGATGGTCCCGCTCGCCATGATGCTGGCCGTCCGGGACGCCACCGGCTCCTACCCGGTGGCCGGCACCGTGCTGGCCCTGTTCGGGCTGACCAGCGTCTTCCTCTCGCCGGCCCGTGCCGCCCTGGTCGACCGGTACGGCCCCCGGCGCGCGCTGCCGCCGATGGCCGCGCTGTACGCCGGGCTGCTGACCCTGGTGGCCAGCGCCACCTGGCGACCGGGCACGCCGCCGGTCCTGACAGGTGCTCTGGTGGTCGCCGCCGGTGCCTGCACCCCGCCACTCGGGCCGGTGATGCGCACGCTCTGGCGCCGACTGCTGCCGGACCAGGAGCTGCTCCGACGGGCGTACAGCCTGGACACCGTCGCCGAGGAACTGCTGTTCGTCAGCGGCCCGCTGCTGGTGGGGCTGCTGCTCGTGCTCGCCGGTCCGGCTGCCGGGGTGGCCGCGGGCGCCGGGCTCGTGCTGGCGGGCACCCTGGCACTGGTCTCCTCCCCCGCCGCGCGGGAGGCGGACCGGACCGGACCGGCCGCACCCGGCGCGCGCCCGGACGGCGGGGGAGAGCTGCGCCGGGCGGTGCTCGCCTCGGCCGCGACCGGGCTGGCGCTCGGGGCGCTCGACCTGATGGTGGTGGCCTTCGCCGAGGAGCACGGGCGGGCCGGGGCGGTCGCCTGGATCCTGGCGGCGCTCTCGGCCGGCAGTGCCGTCGGAGGCCTGGCCTACGGTGCCGTCGGCTGGTCCGCCCCGAACCGGGCCCGGCTGCCGCTGCTGGTCGCCGGGCTGGGCCTGGCGCTGGCGGGCGCGGGGCTGGCACCGAACCTCCCCGTGCTGACCGCGGCCGTCGCACTGGCCGGGCTGTTCGTCTCCCCCGTCGTCACCACCGCCTACCTGATCGCCGACGAGACGGCCGCACCACAGGCCCGCACCCGGGCCGGCGCCTGGGTGAACACCGCCTTCAACGCCGGCTCGGCGGGCGGCACCGCGGCCCTCGGCCTGCTGGTCGGCCGGCTGCCGCTGCCGCTCTGCTTCGCCCTGGCGGCCGCCCCCGCGCTGCTCTCCGCCGCGTCAGCCGCCCACCGACTGCGCGACTTTGGTGGCGACAGGTCGCACCGAAAGTCGGATACCGGGGCTGACCTGCGTCTCTAGGCTCAGGGGCATGAAGAATCTGCTCGGTTTCGTGAGCTTCGCCCTCATCGTCGGAGGGATCAGCGGCCTGCTCTCCGACCACCTCGGGGGCTTCCGCCTCTTCGGTTTCGTCCAGTACCTGGTCCCGGGCGGCCACGAGACCGCCGGGTACGCCGGGCTGGTGCTGCTGGGCACCGCCCTGGCCGTCGTCACCGGGCGGATCGGCCGCGCACGGTAGTCGCACATCCGCGACAGAGAGGCCTCGATGCGGTGAGCGCCCGGGGCCGGCCGGGCCGGGATCACTGCTCGTAGGCCCATGCCCGGCCGGTCTGCCGGTACTGCTCGACGGGGATGGGCTCGATGCCGGTCCGCATGCGGGCGGTGTAGAGCAGGCCGTCGAGGTGGTCGATCTCGTGGTGGACCAAGCGGCCGAGTCCGCGATCGTACGTGGTGGTGATCAGCCGGCCGTCCAGCGTGGTGCTCTCCACGATGATCCGCAGTGGTCGGGGGACCATGCCGCGGACGTCGAAGAAGGACAGGCAGCCTTCGTACTGCTCGTCCGTCTCGTCGGAGCGGTCGGTGATCGTCGGGTTGAGCAGGACGATCGCCGGCGCTCCCGGCTCGGCCGGCCGGACGATGGCGGCAGCCCGGCCGATGCCGATCTGCGGTGCCGCGATGCCCATGCCCTTGGCGAAGGGGTGGACCCGGCCGATGCCCTGTATGGCGGCGAACAGCTTCTCGACGACCTGCTCGGCGGCCTCGCGCTCGGCGGGCAGGTCGAAGGGACGGGCGGGCTCGGCAAGGACGGGCGCGCCCTCCCGGACGACGCCGAGGTCACGCATCTGCTCGCTGGGACGCACCTGGATCACCTGAACTCCCTTTGAATTGTGTCGCGTTCGGGTCGGGCCCAGGACCGTCACGCGAGCAGCGCCCCGAGCTCCGGAAGCCGGCCGAACAGGTCGGGGAGGCCGCGCACGCCGTTGCGCACGGACTCGTGCGACCGCGCGAGGTCGGGGCCGGTGCTCGCCTCCACACCGGCGAGGCACCGGAGGATGTTCCACCTCGTGTGGCCCAGCCAGCCGCCGATCATGAACACGAACCAGCTCGGACCTGACGGCGGCAGCGCTCCGCCCCCCGCGACATAGCCATCGAGGACCGAGCGGAAGACGGCGGGCTCGATGCCGTCGAAGCCGGGCCCCTTCGCGAGGCTCAGCGCGGTCGAGCCGAGCTCACCGGACAGGTCGAGCATGCCCGACAGCTCCCAGTCGAGCACCACCGGCCGACCCTCCCGAGCGAGCAGGTTCCACGGCTGGATGTCCCCGTGGGTCAGCAC
This sequence comes from Kitasatospora sp. NPDC127116, assembly GCF_042677365.1. Classification (NCBI taxonomy): domain Bacteria; kingdom Bacillati; phylum Actinomycetota; class Actinomycetes; order Kitasatosporales; family Streptomycetaceae; genus Kitasatospora; species Kitasatospora sp. NPDC127116. The sequence goes on along the minus strand of NZ_JBHXTL010000009.1, from coordinate 130,380 downwards.
GACGGGGCCCGGCCGTTCGCAGGTGTCGACGAAGTGGGCGATCGCGAGGAACGTCTCGACGTGAGAGGCGAGTTCGTCGGCCCACGGCTGTCCGGTCGCCGCCGCCCGCGCGGCGAGCTCGGGCCAGTCCCGTGACGTCGGTTCCTCGATCGACTCACGGGGCCACGCGACGTCGAGCGCGTGGACGCGCGCGAGGATCTCACCGATCTCGAACGCGTACGCCGCCGACACCGGTGCCTCTGGCACCTTCTCTCCCTCGACCCATCGATGAACGAGCGTGCGGTGGCCGGCCGAGATCGGCTCCGGCATCGGGATGCCGGCGGCGAAGGCCGCCCGCTCGAACCTGAACACGTCCTCGACACGATAGGTCCAGCGGCGGTCGACGAGGTTCAACTCCTTCACCGCGAACGACCCTTGGTCGGTGTCGAGCCGGTACATCCGGTTGGCGAACCCGCCGTGGACGCGAGTCATCGGCCCGATCGGCGTGCCGAGATGCGAAAGGTCCATCCACGCATGCTAGTGCCGGCCGCCACTCTGGTCTGCCGGCCTTCTGAACCGGTCCGTGGCGGCATCGCACAGCGTGGGACCATCTCGGCATGCGACTGCTTGCCGATGGGGCCACGCCGACCTCACGGTTGGTTCTGGTGGAGGACCTTGAAACCGACAACGGCTACGCCTTCGAGCTGGCGAGACCGCTCTTCCTGGCCGTCGGTGGTCGAATCGGCTTCGAGGACGGGAAGCCGGTCGTCGTGCGGGTGAACGGAGAGCGGCTGGTTCCCGTCGGCTGCTGGTCCACCCGCTGCGGCATCAGGGCCGGCCGACGCAGCTGACCGTGTGCGTTGTGAAGCACCCATGATCGGCTCGGCTCCCCCGCCCCGGACGGTCCGGCGGCGGACGGTCCGGCGGCGGGCGGTTGGGCGGCGGGGCTCAGCGGCCAGGGTTCTCGTCGATCCGGGCGATGCGGTCGAGGACGGCACCGGCGCCGTCCTCGGCTGCGATCAGCCCGGCCACGGCGGCCGCACGACGGCGGACCGGCTCGGCCAGCGCGGCCGTGATGGCGGCGGCGAGGCGTTCGGCCGTGAGCTCCGCGAACGGCACGGGCTGCGGGGCGACTCCCAGCCGGTGCAGCCGTGCCGCCCAGAACGGCTGGTCGACCATGACGGGCACCGGTACGGCGGGGACCCCGGCGCGCAGCGCGGCGCCGGTGGTGCCGGCTCCGGCGTGGTGGACAACGGCGGCGGTTCGGGGGAAGAGCCAGTCGTGGGGGAGGTCGCCGATGGAGAGGATGCCGTCGCCCGCGGCCTCCAGTCCGGCCCAGCCCGCCTGGACGACTGCGCGTACGCCGGCTTGCCGCACGGCCGCCGTCACCAGTTCGCCCAGCCGGGTGCCCTCGCCGGGTGCCATGCTGCCGAAGCCGATGAACACCGGGGCCGGGCCGGCGTGGAGGAAGTCGACCAGTTCGGCCGGGGGCTGCCAGTCCAGCGGCCGGGCGGGCCACCAGAAGCCCGCCACGTCGACCGGGGCCGGCCAGTCCGCCGGGCGCGGCAGCAGCAGGGGGCTGTAGCCGTGGACGACCGGGCGGGTGTGTCCGAGCGGTGGCGGTGGTGTCGTGCCGGGCAGGCCGAGGCGCTGACGCATCCGGGTCACGGCGCCCGAGAACAGCCGGTCCGCGCTCCGGAGCCGTTCCTGGCCGGCGGCGAGGTTGCCCTCCGGTCCCAGGTCCTCGCTGCCGGCGGGGCCGGGCAGCGGGAACTCCCTGGTGGCGAAGGCGGGCGTGAGGTAGGTGCCGAGGACGGGCAGGCCGTGGGCCTCCCCGACCGTGCGGCTGAGCGGCGACGGGGCGAAGGCGGTGAGCAGCAGGTCGGCTCCGCCCGCCACGGCGTCCGCCACGCCGTCGGCGAGTCCGTCCACGAACGCGGTCATCAGCGCGCGGGTCTCCTCCGGGGAGGTCGCGCGGGCCCTGGCGCGGATGAGTTCCTCCGGGTCCCCCGGCAGCGGCCGGTGCTCCAGGCCGCAGGACTCGATCAGTGTCGTGAAGGTCGGATGGGCGGCCACGGCGACCCGGTGCCCGGCGTCCGTCAGACGCCGGCCCAGGCCCGTGAACGGTGCGACGTCCCCGCGGGAGCCGGTGGTGACGATCAGGATGCGCATGGAGGTGATTCTCCACGACGGGCCCGTGCGAGTCCGGGCTCGGGGCGATGCCCTCACGGTCCGGCCCGGAGGCCCTCGGGCTGTGCGGACGGCTGCTCGCCGGGCGCGCCGCTCTCACCGCCACCGACCGCGCGGAGGGGGCCAACCTTCGGTGAAGTTTGGCCGATAATGAATCGACCCCGCCTCTTGCCTCAACCTGCGCTCCCCGGTGCATAGTTAAAGCCCGACTCAAGGCGCACACCCGCGGAAAGGCCTTCCCATTGCGTCGACTCCGGAAAGCGGGCGCGCGCGAAAGAGGTTGTTTCCAGTGCGAGAAGAGGGCATCTCTCGGAGGGGGCGGCTCGATGACAAGGCATGGAATTCGCAGGCTGACAGCGTTGGGAAAAGCCGTCATCGCGACAGCGGTGACGGTCTTCACGATCTTGGCGACGACGGGTACGGCCGGTGCCGTCACCGGAGCAGGCCCGAACAGTGCCCGACCCGACTTCTCGGCCCAGGCGAGGAGCGTCGGGCTGAACACTTCTCAGGCTGCGGCACTTCAGGACACGGTCAACGGCTATCTGGCCACAATGGGCGGGACCCAGACAGCCATCAACAGGATCGACCTGAGCGCGGGAGGGAGACTGCTCGTTCCGTTGCCCGGGGAGCAGCGGGCTCGTGATCTCTCCGCGCCGGACGGTCCGGAAGAGTTCTGCCCGTACACCTATGTATGCGCTTTCAGCCTGCCGAACTTCTGGGGAACGTCCCTGCAGTTCTTCACCTGCAATCAGCTGAATCGCATCACCTGGACCGGAACCGGATCGTGGATCAACAATCAGCGGGCCGCATTGCACGCCAAGTTCTACGACCGAAACGGAAATCTCGGCTGGACCTCACCCGGTGGCTTGAGCTGGGACGTTGAAGCCTCCTGGGACTGGGTCTGGTGGCTCAGCCCCTGCTGAGCCGGATCGCGCGCCGGTACGGGCGCCCGCCGGTACGGGCGCGCGCCGGCGCCGTGCCGGGCCGACTGACGGGCATTGCCGGGCAGCCGTGGGGGGCGGCCACCGACAGGGTCGGTGGCCGCCCCCCACGTCAGGGTCGGGACGGGGTGTCAGTGCCGGTGGCGCCGACGGCGGGAGGCGAGGACGAGGGCCGCACCGCCGAGGAGGACGGCGGCGCCGATGCCGCCGATCAGCGCGACCTGGCTGCCCGTCGCGGCGAGACCGCCGCTACCGCCCGGCTGCTGCGGCTTGCCGGTGGGCGCCGGGTCGACGCCGTTGCCGTCGGTCGCGGTCGGCGAGGGCGCGGAGGTCGGCGTGGTGGAGGGCGACGTGGACGGGGAGGCCGTCGGGGACGGTGCGGACGTGGTCACCGTCACGGTGGCCGTGCATTCCCCGGCCGTCGCACCGGCCGGGCAGTTGCCGCCGGGCCGGTCGGCCACCACGGTGTTGCGCAGCGTGTGGTCCCCGGCGGCGGGGTCCTTCACCTTGACGGTGTAGGTGAGCCGGGCGTTGCCGCCGGCCGGCAGGTCGCCGGTCCAGGTGAGGACCGGCTGCGTGTAGGAGGGGGTGCCGAGGGTGGCGGTGGCGTCGCCGTTGTAGGTGGCGTCGTCGAGGACGGCGCTCAGGTCGTCGGTGACGGTCAGTGCGGTGAGGGGCGTGTTCCCGGTGCTGGTGACGTCCACGTGGTAGGTGACGGTGTCGCCGGGGGCGGCCTGGCTCTTGTCGGCGGTCTTGGTGACCCGGTAGCCGGTGTGCTCGGCGACGGTGTTGCGCACGGTGTTGCTGGTGCGGTGCTGTTCGCGGCCGGTCTGGGTGCCGCGGTAGGCGAGGGAGGCGGTGTCGTCGAGCCTGGTGCCCGGTACGAGGCCGGCGTCGACCCTGGCCCGGAAGGAGACGGTGGTCTCGGCGCCCGGTGCGAGGTCGGCGGTGGGGCAGCTGACGTTGCGTCCGGAGGCGGTGCAGCCGGTGCCGGAGCCGTCGACGTAACTGGTGCCCTGGGGCAGCACGTCGGTCAGGGTGACGCCGGTGGCGGTGTCGAGGTCGGCGGTGGTGCCGTCGGGGTGCCGGTTGGCGATGGTGAAGGTGTAGGTGATCTCGGCTCCGGGGTCGACGAGCCCGGGCGGGTTGTTGGTGGTGGTACCGGCCGGGGTGTTGGCCTTGACGACCTGGAGGTCGGGTTCCAGGGCCTCGACGGCGAGCCAGACCGCCTGGGGGTGCAGCGCGTCGCCCTGGCCGGTGACGCGGAGCACGGCCTGCTTGCTGCCGGCGGGCAGCTTGCCGGTGACGTCGATCGTCCGGGCGTCGTAGCCGACGTTGTTGACCGTGTTCGGGTTGCGGTCGGTCAGGTTGGTGCCGGTGCCGTCGGGCGCGACCCGGTCGATGCGGCTGGTGAAGGCGTTGTCGGGGGCGGGTCCGGTGGCGGTCGGCATCAGCAGCGGTGTCAGCCGGCCGGCGTCGGGGCCGACTTCCAGGGAGTCCCCGGCGATGGGGGCGTCGCCGTCGCCGACGATGACGCCCATGGTGGCGGCCGGTGCGCGGCCGGCCGGGGTGCGGATGCCGTCGAGGGTCATGGTGATGCTGGGCTCGGGCGGGCGGATGAGCTGGTAGCCGTCCCAGACCTGCAGGTAGCGCAGCGGCTCCTTGGCGTCCTCGTAGGCGACGACCAGGGACCATCCGCCCCAGCAGCCGACGTTCTGGCCGCCGAAGTCGGAGGTGGAGGAGCGGCCCTGACAGGCCTGGATGTCGGCCACGGTGTACTCGCCGGAACCGGCCGCCCGCACCAGGTCGGTGACGTCCTTGACGCCCGCGTGGGCGGTGAGCGGGGCCGGGGGCGTGCCGCCGGTCTTCTGGTCGAACCAGTCGTAGGTGTCGGCGGTGAGCCGCTGGTAGCCGGTGGCGCCGGGGACCTTGAACTCGACCTGGTCGGCCTTGGAGGCGTCACCGGAGGTGGACAGCCGCGAGGTTCCGACGGGGTTGGACTGCCAGTACAGCCGGGCGTTGAGCACCTTGGCACCCGGCGGGACGGTCAGGGTGGCCGCGGAGGCGGTGTTCCCGGGGGCCTTGGGGTCGGTCTTGACCCAGTTGACCCGGTTGTTGTTGTAGGCGTTGAGGTCGCAGTCGCTGTCCTCGGGGTCGCAGGAGACCACCGAGTTGGACGCCATCGTGAGGTTGCCGTGCGCCAGCAGGTCCAGCGCCGGCTTCGGACCGATCGGCCGCTGCGCCCCGCTCGTACCGGCCTTCGCCGGCGGTGCCGCGGCGGCGTGCACGGCGAACGGCACGGACGACGCGAGCACGAGCGTCGTGGTGGCGAGAGCCCCGAGTACCGCGCGACCGGGCACGCGCCGGGCCCGGGATCCGGGTATCGGCCGCACCGCGTTCGTGACGGATGGTATGCGGTCGCTCAAGGTAGGTCTCCTGGGAGTGCTTGAGGGTACGGGAGGGTGAGGGGATGCCCTCCGGGCGGGTTCAGGACGATTGGTCCGAATTCATCCGCCGAGGAAGAATATGTCACACACTGACCAGTTTGGGTTAATGCGGCGTTCACAATCGGCGCGCCCGGGGTTGACGCGGCCTCAAGGCCCTGATCCCGGCCGGTGGCCGGGCGGGGGCGGTCACCAGGCGGGGGCGGTCACCGGGCGGGGGCGGTCACCGGGCCGATCCGGTCGGAGCGGGTGCGGGGTCGGTCAGGCCGGTGACGCGCAGGGTGATGTTGAGGCGTCCCCGGGCGGGACCGATGGCGGGGTCGCCGGTGCCGGGGAGGATCTTCGGCACGGCGTGGTACGCGAGGCGGGAGGGGCCGCCGAAGACGAGGAGGTCGCCGGACGCGAGGGTCAGGTCGGTCCAGGGCCGGTTGCGGCCGCGGGTGTTGCCGAAGCGGAAGAGGCAGGTGTCGCCGATGCTGAGGGAGACCACCGGGGCGAGGGAGCGCTCGTCCTTGTCCTGGTGCATGCCGAGCCGGGCGTCGGCGTCGTAGAAGTTGACCAGCGCGGCGTCGGGTTCGTAGGCGGCGCCCCGGTCGGGGTCCTGGTAGGCGTCGGCCACCGCCCGGCGGCCGAGGTCGGCGAGCCGGTCGGGGAGGCGGGCGACGCGGCGGCCGTTCACGTCGGCGGCGGTGCGGGTGTAGGCGTAGGGCTGCCAGTGCCAGCCCAGGCACACGGTCTGCACGGACATGACGCCACCGCCCGGCAGCCGGGTGTGCCGCATCGGGACGGGGCCGACGGCCCAGGCGCGGCACGCGGCGACGAGCTCGCGCTGCCGGTCGGGGGTGAGCCAGCCGGGCAGGTGGACGGCGCCCGGCGCGATCTCGCGGCGCTCGTAGCCGGCGGGCGGCGGGCCGAACAGCGCGGGGGTGCTGCTCACACGGCGGCGCCCGGGGCAGGGGTGCTGTTCACGCGGCGGCGCCCGGGGCGGGGGGCGGGAAGGAGGCGGTCCAGCCGGATTCGATGCGCCAGGTGCCGCCGTCCGCGCTCGCGCCGCGCACGCCGTCCAGGACGCCGGGCCCGGCGAGCGCCGCGGCGACCGGCTCGGCGAGGGACGCGAAGCCGAACGTGCGGTCCGGGCGCCAGGGGGTGCTGTGGCGCAGGCGCCGGGCGAGCTGCGCCCAGCCGAGCGGGGCCGCGGCGATGACGAGGGCGTCGGGTTCCCGGTCGGTGAGGCGCTGGGCGGGCCGCAGCCAGGAGGCGGCCTGTTCGGGCCAGTCGACGACGGCCAGGACGGCGTTGCCGGCGGCGTGCCAGGCGTCGGCGAACGCGGCGGCGGCCGTGCGGGAGGCGTCGTCGCGGCTGTGGCCGATCGCGACGCTGCGCAGGGGTGGGCGGCGGTGCTCGGCGAGCAGGCGCAGCAGGGCGGCGAGTTCGGGGGCGGTGTGGGGGGCGGGTGCGGGGAGGTCGCCGTAGGCGGTGCTCCCGGGTTCGGGAAGGAGCGGGGAGCGGTCGGGGGCGGGGCTGGGGTTCACGGGGTGCGGTCCTTCTGACGGGTCTTCCACTCCCGGTACCTCCCGGGCAGGCACACCGAGCAGGGCCGGTAGGCGGCGGCGATCGCGGTGGCCTCGTCGGCGAAGAAGACGCGGTGGCGCACGTAGCCGCCGGCGGCGATGGCGCGCAGGGCCGAGGGGCAGTCGAGGCGGCCGTAGCGGCGGCCCCGCCGGTGGCCGCCGAGGGTGCCGGGCGTGGTGCTGGAGTAGGGGCGGTTGTCGGGTCCGGTCAGGGTGTAGCGGCGCGACGGGACCGGGGCGGTGCCGACGGTGGGCGCGGGCGCGAGCGCGGGCGCGGGCGCGGGCGCGGGCGTGCCGGTGGCGGCCATGCGGCGGGGCTCAGGCGTCGTGGAAGACGAGGCCGAGGGCGTGGCGGCGGCCGGTGCGCACGGTGCTGACGCCGTGGCGGACGGGGCCGGCGCGGTGGCCGCGGGCGGAGGGGACGGGGCGGTCGCGGGTGGTGAAGATCAGGCCGTGCCCCTGGGGAAGGACGGTGGCGGTGCCGCGGGACTGGGCGCGGGGACGCTGTTCGACGAGGAGGAACTCGCCGCCGGTGTAGTCGGTGCCGTGGGCGTCGAGGCCGATGACGACCTGGAGGGGGAAGACGAGCTCGCCGAAGACGTCGCGGTGCAGGGCGTTCCAGTCACCGGGGCCGTAGCGCAGCAGGATCTGGGAGCTCTTGTCCTGGCCGGCGGCGTGGCACCTGGCGGTCCACTCGGCGAGGGTGTCGGGCCAGGGGGCGGGGCGGCCGAGCTTGTCGGCCCAGGCGCGGGCGACGGTGAGCAGGCGGGGGTAGAGGGCTTCGCGCAGGGCGGCGACGGGTTCGGGCAGGTCGTGGGTGAAGTAGCGGTACTGGCCGGAGCCGAAGCGGTGGCGGGCCATGTCGACGGTGGTGCGGAACAGTTCGGGCCGGTCGTAGAGCGCGGCGAGCTCCCGGCACTGGGCGGGCGACAGCAGCGGCTCGGTGAGCGCCGCACCGTCCCGGTCCAACTGCTCGTGCACGCCCTGCCAGTCGAGCGAGTCGAGCGCGGGCAGGACGGCCGGGACCGGGGCGGGCGCCGCGGTGGTGGGCGCGTCGGCGGTGAGGAGGGTGTCGTTCACGGGAGGGATCCTTGGACGGGCGGGGACGAGCGAGGGCATGGGCCCGCGGACCGGGAGGGCCGCGGGCACCGCACGGTCGGGCTGTTCCGATCGTCGCCCTTGGACGGGGCCGCGTGCTGGCGGCATTCGGACACCGCGTCGGGCACCGCATCCGATGGATGGCGGGTCCGGGGCCGCCCGACCGGCGAAGGGGTCCGGAATCACGCTCGCGGACCAACGTCGGGCCCATCGGGTCCGCGCCGAGGGCGTACCGGCTCCGCCGCTCCCCCGCCGCTCCCCCGCTGCTCGCACTCGGATCCGGTGTCAGGGCGTGCGGGACCGGGTGGGCGTCAGATCCGCGACCAGGAGCGCCAGGAGTTCCGCCGGCGCCTCGATGAAGCGGTAGTGGCCTCCCTCCAGGAGTTCGAAGGTCGTTTCGCCGCAGGCCGGCCAGCCGGTCATCAGCGACGGCTCGATGCCCGTGTCCCCGGTCCAGCCGATGGCGGTGATCGGGCAGGGCAGCCGGACCGGCTCGGCCACGTGGTACCGCTTGTTCATGTCGACGTCGTTGCGCAGGACGCCGAGGTAGAGCGCGAGCAGGCTCGGTTCCAGGGTGCCGCCCAGTTCCGCGACGAGCCGGCGCAGTTCGGCGGCCAGCTCGTCGTCGCTCATGCCGAGGAAGCGGCCGTACGGGCCGTCCTGCGGCGCGACCTCGGAGGAGACGAACAGCCGGGTCGGGGCGGGGCAGCCCCGCTGGACCAGCCGTACGGCGGTCTCGTACGCCGCCAGCGCGGAGCCGCAGTGCCCGAACAGGGCGTAGGGGCGGTCCAGGTGGGGGCGCAGCGCTTCGCAGAGGTCGTCGGCCAGCGCCTCGTAGGTGGTGTGGGCGGGCTCGCGCATCCGGTTCTCCCGGCCGGGCGGCTGCACCGGGCAGACCTCGACGCCGTCGACCTGTGACGGCCACTGGCGGTACATGCTCGCACCGCAGCCGGAGTAGGGCAGGCAGAACAGCCGCGCCGGTGCCACCGGCGACGGCTCGCGCAGGAACCACTTGTTGCGGGTACGGGCCGTCGGAGCGTCCACTGATGACCTTCCGGGTGGGGGGTTTCTTCTCGGGTTCGGCAGCGGCGGTGGCAGCGGCCGGGGTGACGGCTCCGGCTCCTAGCGGGTCCGCGCGGTGATCGGCAGGTGCGTGAAGCCCGCGATGATGTTCGAGCGCATGCGCCGCGGCGTCCCGGCGGGTTCGAAGCCGGTGAACCGGCCGAGCAGTTCGGCGAAGAGGATCCGCAGGGCCACCCGTGCGACGGTGTGTCCGATGCAGTAGTGCGCGCCGACGCCGAACGCGATGTGCTTGTTGGGCCGCCGCCGGATGTCGAAGGTGTCCGGATCGGCGAACACGGTCTCGTCGCGGTTGGCCGACGCCAGCCACACGACGACGGCGTCCCCCGCGCGGATCGGCACGCCCCGGATCTCGACGTCGCGGGTGGCGTGGCGCATGAAGTGCTGGGTGGGCGAGGCCCACCGCAGTGCCTCCTCCACGCCGCTGCCGAGCAGTTCCGGGTGGGCCGCCCAGTCGTCCAGGACGGCGGTCCCGGCCAGTTCGGCCATCGCCGCGATCGGCGGCTGGGCGGTGGTGACGGTCGCTCCGAGCAGCAGGCTGTAGCAGTTGGACACGATCTCGCCCGGCGACAGTCGGCGTCCGTCGAGTTCCATGGTGAGCAGGACGCTGATCAGGTCGCCGCCCGGTGCGCGCCGACGCGCGGTGACGAGGTCCTGGAAGTAGGCGAACAGTTCGCGGTGGGCGGTCACGAGGGTGGCCGCCGGTCCGGCGGCGAGCTGGAACTCGGGGTCGTCCGCGGCGATGCAGGCGTGGGCGAGCCGGACCAGCCGCGGCCAGTCCTGCTCCGGCAGCGCCATCATGGTGCCGATCACCGCCATCGGCAGGGTGGCCATGGCGGCGGCGAAGTCGTACGGGCCTCCGTCGGCCAGCGGCCGGAGCAGTTCGACGACGGCCCGGCGGATCGCCTCCCGGTCGTTCTCCACCGTCTTGATCGACAGCGCCTGCTGCAGCGGGCCGCGCAGGCGCGAGTGCCGGGGCGGGTCGGTCACGGCCATCTGCCGGCCGCCGGCGGGGTCGCCCTTGCCGAGGAGGTTGAGCAGGGTGCCCTGTTCGGAGGTGAACGTGTCGTGGTCGCGCAGTACCCGGTTGGCCTCGGCGTGGGCGACGATCGACCAGTAGCCGATGTCGCCGACCGGCTGCCAGCTCACCGGGGCGTCGCGGCGCAGCCGTCGCCACGCCTCGTGCGCCCCGCCCGAGAGGTAGAGGTCGGGGTCGATCAGATCGACCGGCCGCGGGGCGAGGACCGGGCAGCGCGTGGTCGGGGGAACCGCCGTCATCGGGGCTGCCCCTCCCCCGCCCCGTCGGCCGGGTCCCCCGTCGGGCCGTCCGTCGGGCCGTCCGGGCCCGACGTCCGCATCCGGGCGGTGAGGGCCGTCGCCAGCTCGGCGACGGTCGGCGACAGGTACAGGGTCTGCGCGGGCAGGTCCACGTCGAACTCGCGCTGGGTGGCGACCAGGAGGTCGGTGGCCAGCAGGGAGTGTCCGCCGAGGTCGAAGAAGTCGTCGTCGACGCCGACCGGTTCGACGCCGAGGGCGTCGCCCCACAACTCGGCCAGTCGCGTCTGCACCTCGGTGAGGGGCGGGACGAACTCGTTGGGCACGTTGCGCGGCACCCGGGTGGCGGTGGGCAGGGCCCGGCGGTCGATCTTGCCGTTGCGGTTCACCGGCAGCTCGGGACGGACGAGGATCGCCCAGGGGATCAGGTAGCCCGGCAGCCGGTCCCGCAGTTCGTGGCGCAGCCGCCGGCCGAGCTCGGCGTTGCCCGCCGGATCGGGTTCCGCGGGCACGACGTAGGCCAGCAGCCGGGTGCCGCCCGCCGGGTCGGGCTGCGGCAGCACGACCGCGTGCCGCACCCCGGCGAGCCGTTCCAGCTCGACCTCGACGGCGCGCGGTTCGGCGCGGTAGCCCTGGACCTTGACCTGGTCGTCCGCACGTCCGACGAACTCCAGGGTGCCGTCGGGCAGCCATCGCACGAGGTCGCCGGTCCGGTACATCCGGGCGCCCGGCTCGCTCCCGAACGGGTCGGGCAGGAACCGTTCGGCGGTGGCGGCCGGGCGGCCCAGGTAGCCGCGGGCCAGGCCCGCCCCGGCCACGTACAGTTCCCCGCACTCGCCGACGGGCACCGGGCCGAGGTCGCCGTCGAGCACGGCGACCCTGGTGCCGCTGATCGGGCGGCCGATCGGCACGCTCCGCAGCTCCGGGAGGGTGCTGCTGGTCCAGCAGGTCGTGTACGTGGTGTTCTCGGTCGGTCCGTAGCCGTTGGTGAAGAGCAGCTGCGGGTGGCGGGCCAGCAGGTGCTGGACGTGGTTCGGCGAGGCCACGTCGCCCCCGGTGAGGACGTGCCGCACGTCGGCGAACGCCTCCGGGTGGGAGCTCGCCATCTGGTGGAAGAGCCCGGTGGTCAGCAGCAGGACCGTGACGCGCTCGGCCCGGACGAGGCGCGCCACGTGCTCCAGCGTGATGGCGACCGGGGGGAAGAGGACCAGTCGGCAGCCGTTGACGAGGGGGGCCCAGATCTCGAACGTGGACGCGTCGAACGCGACCGGCGCGAGGTGGAAGAAGACGTCCTCGGCGCGGACGTCCATCCAGTCCGCGCCCCGGACGAGCCGGTCGATCGCCCGGTGGGGCACGCCGACGCCCTTGGGCTCGCCGGTGGAGCCCGAGGTGTAGCTGACGTAGGCGAGCCGGTCCGGGTCGCCGGGGCGGGCCGGAGCCGCCGGCCCGGTGGCCGGCTCCGGCGCCGGGCGGCCTTCCGTCACCGTGACGACGGTGCCGGGCAGTTGCTCCCGCAGGGCCTCCTCGGTGATCACCATGCCCGCGCCCGCGTCCTTGAGCAGCAGCGCGTGGCGGCTCGCCGGGTCGTCCGGTTCGAGTCCGAGGTACGCCCCGCCCGCGACGAGGACGGCGAGCAGGGCCACGATCAGCTCCGGCGAGCGCGGCACCAGCACGCCCACGACGTCCTCCTGCGCCAGTCCGGCCGCTCGCAGTCGCCCGGCGAGCCGGTGGGCGCGGTCGTTGAGCTGCTGGTAGGTCAGGGTCCGTCCGTCGCAGGTGACGGCGGGCGCGTGCGGGGCCCGTTCCGCCTGTTCGGCGACCAGCTCGTGGATCGCCCGGGCGTCGAACGGCGGCCGTCCGCTGCCGACGAACGCCGGGATGTCGGAGGTGAAGACGGTCTTGGTCAACTGCTTCCCGCTTTCCTGTGCTGAAGTGTCCCCGTCGGGGTTGAACGCGCGGCCGCGTGGGCCGTCGCCGTTGGCGCCGCTACAGCTGCTGTAGCTGCTGCGGCCGCTGCGGCCGCTGGAGCCGCGGCTCAGACCGCGGGCACGTGGAAGAAGGTGTCCCGCGCGGCGATGCGGCCCTGCGGCGTCATCCGGAAGAAGTCCGCGAACCGCAGCTCGACCTCACCGCCGTCGTGCAGCACGCCGCGGAACAGGCCGTGCACCGCCACCTCGTCGTCGGTCGTGACCACGGTGGCCAGGGTGTGCACGCCGGTGCGGATCACCCGCTGGTCGCGGTAGAAGCGTTCCAGTTCGGCGTGCCCGACCATGGGTCGGTACCCGGGGCGGTGGTAGCGGGCGTCCGGGGTGAACAGGGCGACCAGCGCGGGCACGTCCCCGGCGTCGACGAGCTGGTAGTACCGGCGGACCTGGGAGACTCCCAGCGCCGGGGCCGTCGGGGGTGCTGCCGCGATCGGGGTTTCAGGTGGTACCGGCGCTGCCGGTGTCTCGTCGGGCTGGGAGAGGGTGTGGGCCATGCCGAGGTGCTTCCTGTGATCGCTGTCGGAGCTGTCGGAGCTGTCGGAGCTGTCAGAGTCGTGTGCGTGGTGCGAGGTCCGGTACGGCCGCGGAGTCCGGGGCGTCGTCGAGCGCGTCGACCAGGCGCGCCGGCGTGGGCGCCTGGAACAGGGCGCCGAGGGTGAGTTCGCGGCCGAACCCCACCCGCACCCGGTTGACCAGCCTGGTCGCGAGCAGGGAATTGCCGCCCAGCGCGAAGAAACCGTCGTCGACGCCCACCGTGGGCCGGCCGAGCACCTCGGCGAACAGCGCGCACATCGTCCGCTCCGCCGGGGTGCGCGGCCCGGGGCCGGACGGCGCCGGTGCGGGGTCCGGGACGGGCAGCGCGGCCCGGTCGATCTTCCCTCTGGGGGTCAGGGGAAAGGCGTCGAGCGTGACGATCACCGAGGGCACCATGTAGTCCGGCAGCGCCGCCGAGGCGTGCTCCCGCACCGACGCCGGGTCGAGCGCCGGGTCCCCGGCCGGGACGACGTAGCCGATCAGACGCCGGCCGGGCGGGGCACCCGGGCCGGCGACCACGGTCGCCTGGGCGACGGCGGGGTGCCCGGCCAGCACCGCCTCGATCTCGCCCAGTTCGATGCGGAAGCCGTGGAGCTTGACCTGCTCGTCCGCGCGGCCGAGGAACTCCAGCTCCCCCTCCGCGTTCCAGCGGACCACGTCGCCCGTGCGGTACATCCGCTCCCCCGGTTCGCCGAACGGGCACGGCACGAACTGGCCGGCCGTCCGGCGGGGGTCGTTCAGGTACCCGCGCGCCACGCCCGCACCGGCGACGTGCAGCATGCCGGCCACCCCCGGCGGCACCGGCGACAGCGCCTCGTCCAGGACGTACACCCGCCTGTTGTCCATCGGCCGGCCGAGGGGGACGACGTCGGGCACGGCCTCACCGGGGCGGAGCACCCGGCGGGTGGTGAAGGTGGCGGCTTCGGTCGGGCCGTACCCGGCGACCACCACGGAGTCCGGACACCGTGCCAGGACGCGCCGTACCGCGTCGGCCGGCACGATGTCACCGCCGGTCCACACCTGGCCGACCCCGGCCAGTGTGCCGGGGGACTCCTCGGCGAACACTCGGAACAGCCCGGCCGTCAACCACAGCGTGCCGACCCGGTGGTCGACGATCAGCCGGTGGAGGTCGGAGAGCGTCAGCTCCCCGGGCGGGGCCACGACCACCCGGCCCCCGTTGAGCAGCGGCACCCACCACTCGAAGGTCGAGGCGTCGAAGGCGTGCGGGGAGTGCGCGAGCACGCGCGGGCCGTCCTGTTCGCGCCAACCGCCTTGCGCGGTCAGGCTGATGACGTTGCGGTGGCTCAGGGCCACGCCCTTCGGCGTGCCCGTGGAGCCCGAGGTGTACAGCACGCACGCCAGGTGGTCCGGGCGCAGCGGCACGACGGGATCGGTGGCCGGCTCGTCGGCGAGGCCGGGGTCGGCGTCGACGACGACCTCCGGTGTGCCGTGGGACAGTTCGTGCTCCCGGGTGGCCCGGTGGGTGAGCAGCACCGCCGCCCCGGTGTCGTCCAGGACGCGCCGCAGGCGGGCCGTCGGGGCCCGGGTGTCCAGCGGCACGTAGGCGCCGCCGGCCTTGCCGATCGCCAGGACCGCCACCACCACGTCGGCGGAGCGTTCCATGAGCACGGCCACCGTGCTGTCGCAGCGGACGCCCAGGGCGATGAGCCGGTGGGCCAGCCGGTTGGCGCGGGCGTTCAACTCCGCGTAGGACAGGGTGGTTTCCCCGCACACCACGGCGGGCGCGTCGGGTGTGCGCGCGGCCTCGGCCGCGAAGGCCAGCGGCACCGTCGGGTGCGGCAGGGGCCGCGTGGTGCGGTTGGCGGCCACGACGGTCCGGTGCCGTTCCTCGGGGGTGAGGAGGTCGGGCCGGCCGATCGGCCGGTCCGGGTCGGCGGCCACCGCGTTCAGGAACCGGAGGAACCGCTGCTGGTGGGAGGCGAGTTCGGCCTCTGAGTAGAGCGCGGGGTTCGCGTCGACGTCGAGCCGGGGCTCGGTGCCGTCGGAGCGGTCGTAGACGGAGAACGAGAGGTCCTCGACCGGCCCGTTGGACAGGTTGTGCACGGTGGCCCGGACCCCCGCGAAGTCCAGGTGGTAGTAGAAGGACATGATGTTGACGACGGGCCCGAACAGGACCCGCTCCGAGCGTGCGGGGTCCAGCTCCCTGCGCAGGTCCTCGGTGCGGTGGCGCTGGTGCGGGCGCTGGGCGGCGACCTCCTCGGCCACCTGTCGCGCGAGGGCGGACAGACCCTGTCCGGGGTGCACGCTCAGCCGCAGCGGCACCACGTTCGCCACCATGCCGGGGACGGTCGGCACGGAGGAGCCGGTGCGCCCGGTCACCGGCATGCTGAGCACGATGTCCCGTTCGCCGCTGAGGCGGTGGAGGTACGCGGCGACCGTCGCGGTGAAGGCGGTGGGCCAGCTCGCCCCGGCGGGTCGCGCGGCCCGTCGCAGCGCGGCCAGGGTCGGTGCGTCGAGGCTGCCGGTACGGCGCAGGAAGCCGTCCGAGGCGGCCGCCGAGCGGCTGGCGAGGCTGACCGGGTCCGGTCGGCCGGCCAGCCGGGCCGCCCAGAACTTCCGGTCCCGCTCCGGCTGTTCGGAGGCGTGGTGGGCGGCGTCGTGCGCCAGCAGGGCGCTCAGCGGCCCGAAGGCCGGTCCTGTCCCGTCCCTGCCCTCGACCAGTCCGGTGTAGGTCTTGGCGACGCGGCGCGCGATGAGCGACATGCTGAAGCCGTCGACCACGATGTGGTGGACGCGCTGGTACCAGAGGAAGCGGTCCGGCGCGACGGTGAACAGGGCCTGGCGGAACAGCGGGTCCCGGGTGAGCCCGACCGGCGTGGACAGGTCGGCGCGCATCCAGCGCTCGGCCGCCCGCAGCGGATCCGGTGTCGACGTGAGGTCGACGTGGTGCATCGTCCAGTCGGGCGCCGGGGTGACGACCTGCCGGGGGCCGTCGGCACCGTCGGTGAGGCGGACCCGCAGTGACTCGGTCTCGTCCACCACGCGGCGCACGGCCGTCTCGAACAGCTCCGGGTCGATCGGCCCGGGGATGTCCACGTACTCGCCGGTGTTGTAGGCGGGGCTGCCGGGGCGCAGGTGGTGGGCGAACCAGATGCCGGACTGCGCCGACGACAGCGGCAACTCGTGTCCGTCACTCATCCGAGCTCCTCCAGGACGGCCGACAGCGCGTCGGCGAAGGGGGCGACGTGCGGCGGCGACAGCATGTCGTGGTGGTTGCCGGGGACCTCGACCACGCTCAACGCCCCCCGGGTGCGGTCCTGCCACCGGGCGGGGACCACGACCGGGGCACCGAGTTCGGGGTGGGTCTCGGCGCTCGTGAACAGGTGGATCGGTGTCCGCAGCCGTGCTGCCGACCGGTAGCGCCGGGCGGCGGCGCCGTTGGTGGTGAACACCCGTGCCATGCGCCGCAGTTGTTCGGTTCGCACCCGCTCGGGCAGGCGCTCACGGCCGTCGGCGTCGTGGAGCAGCAGCGAGAGGGCGGCCTGCTCGTCGAGCTCGTGGAGGTCCCCGTCCGCCCCGTCGTCGGCTCCAGTGGCGGACGCGGGCGCTCCGACGTCGATGATCCCGAGGAATCCCGGGGGGTTCCCCTGCTCCTCCAGCAGGCGGGCCATCTCGAAGGCGACCAGCCCGCCGAAGGACCAGCCGGCCAGCAGGTACGGGCCGTCGGGCAGCACGGACCGCAGCTCCCGCAGGTAGCGCTGCGCCTGCTCCTCGACGGTGGCCAGGGGCGGCTCGTCGGTGTTGTAGCCGACGGCCTCCAGGCCGTGGACGGGCCGGGCGCCCGCAGGGGATTCGGTGAGGCGCTCGGTGAGCTGTCCGGCGAGGTGGAGGAAGGAGCACACGTCGCCGCTCTGCGGGTGCACCAGGATCAGCGGCGCCCTGCGGCGGTCCCCCTCTGCCAGCGGGACGACGATCCGGCGCAGGGCCCGGGACGCGTTGGGCAGTTCCGCGCACAGGCCCTCGACGGTGGGATGGCGGAACACCGTGTTCAGCGGCACGGTGACCCCCCACTCCCGCCGGATCGCCTCCACGAGCTCGACCGCCCTGAGCGAGTGCCCGCCCAGCGCGAAGAAGTCGTCCCGGACGCCGACCCGCGGGGTGCCCAGCACACGCTCCCAGATCCCGGTCATCAGGAGTTCCGGCAGGTCCCGCGGCGGTAGCGCACCCGCCCCGTGGCCGTGGCGGGCGGGCGCGGGCAGGGCCCCGCGGTCCACCTTGCCGTTGGTGGTCAACGGGATCCGGTCGAGTGCGGTCAGCGTCGTGGGCACCATGAACTCGGGCAGGGTCTCGCGCAGGGAGCGCCGCAGGTCCCCCAGGTCACCGGGCCGGTCCTGCCACACCAGGTAGCCGGCCAGTTCGGCGTCCGTCCCGCCGCCGCGCACCGTCACCGCGGCCCTGGCGACACCGGGCCGCGCGCACAGCGCGGCCTCGATCTCGCCCAGCTCGATCCGGTATCCCCGGATCTTCACCTGCTCGTCGGTGCGGCCGAGGAAGACGAGGCTGCCGTCCGGCAGGTACCGCGCCAGGTCGCCGGTCCGGTACAGCCGGCCGCCGGCCGCACCGAAGGGATCCGGCACGAAGCGCTCGGCGGTCAGCCCCGGCCGGTTGGCGTACCCGCGGGTGACGCCGACCCCGCCGATGTGGATCTCCCCCGGTACGCCGACCGGCACCGGGGCGCCCGCCGGGTCCAGCAGGTGGATCCGGAGGTTGCCGAGCGGCCGGCCGATCGGCACGGACCCGCCCGGCCGGGCCAGGTCCCGTTCGGCGTCCACGCGCCGGGTGACACAGCCGACGGACGCCTCGGTGGGACCGTAGCCGTTCCACAGCGTGGAGACCCGGTCGAGGAGCCGCCGGGCCAGGGCGGGCTGGAGCGGTTCACCCACGCAGATCGCCTGGAACCGGCCGCCCTGCCATCCGCCGTCCAGCAGCAGGAGCCAGGTGGCGGGTGTGGCCATGAGCGTGGTGACGCCGAACTCGCGCATCATCTCCGTCAGGCGCGGGCCGTCGACGGCGACCTCCGACGGGGCGATCACCACGCTCGCGCCCCAGGCCAGGGGCATGAGCACCTGCGGGACGATGACGTCGAAGGAGATCGAGGCCACCGAGGCGACGACGTCGTCCCCGCCGAGGTCCAGCTGCCGGCCGCGGACCACCAGGTAGTTGACCACGCCCTCGTGCGGGACCAGCACGGCCTTGGGGCGGCCGGTCGAACCGGAGGTGTAGATCGAGTACGCCAGGTTGGCGGGCGTCGCGAGCGGTGGCAGCGGGTCCGCAGGCCGGGCCGCGATGAGCCGGGCCTCGGTGTCCATCCGCACCGTCGCGGCGCCGTGGTTCGGGAGCCGGTCGGCCAGGGAGTCCTGGGTGAGCAGCAGCGGCACGTCGGCGTCGGCGAGCATGAAGGACATGCGCCGTGCCGGGAGGTCCGGGTCCAGCGGCAGGTAGGCGGCGCCCGACTTGAGGACGGCCAGCAGGGCCACGACCAGGTCCGCCGAGCGCGGCAGGCACACGCCGACCAGGCGTTCCGGCCGCGCTCCCCGGGCTCGTAGGTGCCGGGCCAACCGGTTGGCCCGGCGGTCGAGTTCCCGGTAGGTCAGCCGCTCGGCGCCGCAGCGGACCGCCACCGCGTCGGGGGTCAGCCGGGCCCGCTCCTCGACCAGCTCGTGCACGCAGAGGTCCGCGGGAAAGGGTTCGTCGGTGGCGTTGGCGGCCACCAGCAGCGCCTCGCGTTCGGCCTCGGTGAGCAGTTCCAGGCGCGAGACGGGACGGTCGGGATCGCCGGACGCGGCGTCCAGCAGCCGGAGGTAATGGCCGACCAGGCGCTCCACGCTCGCGCGGTCGAACAGATCGGTGTCGAAGGCCACCGTCCCGGTCGTCCCGCCCGGGCCGGCCGGCCCGTCGGCGATCACCAGGCTGAGGTCGACCTTGGCCGTGCCGTTGTCGACCTCGATCCGTTCGACCTCCGTCCCCACCAGCCGGAGGGAGGCGGTCGGGTCGGACAGACCGGCGAACATCACCTGGAACAGCGGGTTGCGGTCGAGACCGCGGGCCGGCCGCAGCTCCTGCACCAGCCGTTCGAACGGCACGTCCTGGTGCGCGTAGGCGTCCGCGGCGGTCCGGCGGACCCGATCGAGCAGCTCGGCGAAGCTCGGGTCGCCCGCGAGGTCGGTGCGGATGACCACGGTGTTGATGAACGAGCCCACCAGCTGGTCGAGTTCCGGACGGTTCCGGCCCGCGACCGGAGTGCCGACCGCCACGTCCGACTGCCCGCTGTAGCGGGCGAGCAGGGCCTGGAACGCGGCGAGCAGCGTCATGAACATCGTCGCGCCGTGCCGCCGGCCCAGCAGCCGCAACCGCCCGGCCAGTTCCTCGGGCACCGTGAAGGTGATCCGCTCGCCCCGGCCCGCGCGGACCGGACCGCGCGGGCGGTCGGTGGGCAGGTCCAACGGCGACAGCCCGGACAGCTGTGCGCTCCAGTAGTCCAGTTGGCGCTGCAGGCGTTCGCCGGAGAGGCGGGCCCGCTGCCAGTGGGCGAAGTCCGCGTACTGGATCCGCAAGGGCGGCAGCTCGTGCTCGCGGCCTTCCAGCCGGCTCCGGTACATCGCCGACAGGTCGTCCCACAGCAGCGGCATCGACCAGCCGTCGACCGCGATGTGGTGGACGACCACCACCAGGACGTGCTCGTCCTCGTCGACCCGCAGCAGTGCCGCGCGCAGCAGTGGGGCGGTGGCCAGGTCGAACGGGCGCAGGATCTCGGCGTGGACGAGATCGAGGACCAACTGCGTCCGGCGGTCCGCGGGCTCGGCCCGCAGGTCCGTGACGGGCAGGTCGAGCGGCCGGGCCGGCTCGACCGAGGGGACGGGGCGCCCGTCCTGCTCGGGGAAGGCGGTGCGCAGGACTTCGTGGCGCCGCACCAGCTCGGTGAGGCCGTGGCCGAGGGCGGCCACGTCCAGCGGGCCGTGCAGCCGGAAGACCTCGTGGACGTTGTACATCGCGGGGCCGTTGGACAGCCGCTCGATCAGCCACATGCGTTCCTGGGTGAACGAGGTCACCTGCGCGCCCGCCGGGCGGCGTGGGACCGCGTCCCCCGGCTCGCCCTTGGCGGCCCTGCTCCGGGCCGCGCGGACGCGTTGGTCCAGCAGGGCCCGGGTGGTGGCCGGAGTGGAGCCGGTCGGTCGGCCGGGCTCGGATCGACTGTGCGGTGCCTTCACGGGTGACGGGCCTTTCCGGCGGGGAGCGGTTCGGCTTCGGCGGTAAGCGGTTCGGCGTCGGCGTCGGCGTCGGCGGGGAGCGGTTCCGCTTCGGCGGGAAGTGGTTCCGCTTCGGCGGCGCCGAGGTCCGCCAGCAGCGCCGCGTCGACGGCGTCGGCGAGTTCGGCGACGGTCGGGTGGAAGAACAGCAGGGTGACCGGCAGTTCGAGGTCGAGTGCCCGGCCGAGTCGGGACATGATCTTCGACGCGAGGAGCGAATGGCCGCCCAGCTCGAAGAAGTCGCCGTGCACGTCGTCCGGGGCGGCACCGAGCACCTCGGCCCAGGTCTCCAGCACGAGAAGCTCGGTCTCGGTCGCGGTCCGTACGACGGGAGCGCCGGCCCCGTCGGCATCGGACTGCGGGGCCGCGGGCGGCACGGCGGGAGTGGCGGGGGCGGAGCGGCTCGCACGGAGGCCCGGAGGGGTCTCCCACGCCGATATCGGCCGTTCGGGACTGCCGACGAGCTGGTCGAGCAGCGCCCCGAAACCCTCGGAGAGTCGCCGCACCGTGTCGCGGTCGAAGAGGTCGGTGGCGTAGCGGATGACGCCGGTGATGCGGTCTCCGCGGTCCGTCAGGGAGACCTCGATGTCGAACTTCGCCACCTCGTTCGGTATCCGATGGTCGCTCACCTCGATCCCCGGGAGGCCGGACGGGAGCGCCGGCGGATCCTCCAGCTGGAACATGACGGTGAACAGGGGGTGCTGGCCCAGATCGCGTTCGGGCCGCAGCTCCTGTACCAGCCGTTCGAAGGGGACGTCCTGGTGGGCGTAGGCCTCCACCGCGCACCGCCGCACCCGGGCGAGCACGTCGGTGAAGCCGGGGTCACCGGACAGGTCGGTGCGCAGGACGAGCGTGTTGACGAAGAAGCCGATCAGCGGCTCCAGCTCGATCCGGGTCCGTCCGGAGATCGGCGTCCCCACCGTCACGTCGGCCTGTCCCGTGCAGCGCGCCAGCAGGACCTGGAAGGCGGCCAGCAGCGTCATGAACGGCGTGACCTCGTGGGCGCGCCCCAGTGCGCGGACGCGGTCGGCGAGTTCGGCGGGAATCTCGATCTCGACCTGGTCGCCCCGGCCCGACCACACCGCGGGGCGGGCCCGGTCCGTCCGGAGCACCGACGGGCTCAGGTCGGCCAAGTGCTCGCGCCAGTAGGCGAGTTGGTTCTGCAGCGCCGTTCCGTCCTGGTGGCTCCGTTGCCAGTCCGCGAAATCGGCGTACTGGACGGGAAGGTCCGCCAGGGCGATCGGCCGGCCTTCGACGGCGGCACCGTACCCGGCGGATATCTCCTGCCACAGCACCGACAACGACCAGCCGTCACAGGCGATGTGATGGATCACCAGGAGCAGCAGGTGGTCGTCGGGGGCGGTGCGGATCAACCGGGCCCGCAGCATCGGAGCGGCCCCGAGGTCGAACGGGGTCGCCAGATCGGCGGCCACCAGCTCCCGGACCCGCTGCCGGGCCTGCTCCGCCGGGGCGTGCGTCAGATCGGTGATCGTCGGCACGAAGGTCTCGACCGGGTCCGTGACGTGGCACGGGCCGTCGTCGGTGTCGACGATCCTGCCGCGCAACACCTCGTGGCGCCGCACGACTTCGGTCAGCGCCCGGACGAGCGCGCCCTGGTCCAGCCGGCCGCGCAGGCGAACCGCGGTCGGGACGTTGTGGTCCGGCCGACCCGGCCGCAGCCGGTCGAGGAACCACAGCCGTTGCTGGGCGAAGGACAACAGGGTCGGAGCGTGCGCGCGCCGATCGGAGCCAGGCATGACGGATCCACCTTTCACGGCGATCGGGAACGCTCGAACGCCCCGGGAATACCCTCGCCGATTCGCTTCATCGCGATCAGTACGGCGGATAGTAGGCAGCTCCCGTCTCACTCCGCAAGACAGGAAACGGGGTTGCAGGCATCAAGACAATCTTTACGCCAGTCCACCGGATTCCTTATGTAGATCGAACACGCTCGACGGCTAGCATCGGCGCGATCGGCCACGAAACCGTCTCTGACGTGCCGTCATGACGCCGGTCGAGCAACCCACTTCCGTGGACGGTCGCCACGTGATAATTCTTCCTTCACCAGGTGGACGGCCGGGTGAGCCCCTTTCGCGTCGACCCCTTCATTGTTCCGAATGAGATCGGTGAACCCGTTGCATGAACTCATCCGTTGAATATGAACCCACTTCGTTCGCATGAACTCGGAGAAGGCATGACGCAGCAGCAGAGCCTGGTGGGTTCATTCGTCTCGCACGCCACCGGCCACCCCGGTGATCCGGCGCTGGTGTGGCACGGAGAAGAGACGACCTACGGTGAACTCCACCGACTGGCGGAGCGGGAGCGCGTCCGGATCGCCCGGATCGCCCCGGCCGGGAACGAGCCGATCGGCATCCTGGCCGCAAAGTCGCCCTCGACGATCGCCCTGGTGCTCGCCTGCCTGCTCGAAGGGCGGCGCTTCCTGCTGCTGCCGGCCCCCACGCCGGAGGGGCGGACGTCCCACGCGTTGGTGGAGCGGGCCGGAATCCGGCACGTCCTGACTCCGGACAGCCCCCGGGCGCCCGGGCCGGGCGCCGGGGACCGGCCGGCGGAACCGGGGGCGGCGCGCGACACGGAGCCCGCCGACGTCTCCTTCATGTTCACCACCTCCGGTTCCACCGGGCAGCCGAAGATCGTACCGCTGAGTACGGGGGCGGTGGACCGCTTCACCACCTGGGCCGGCGAGCGGTTCGGCATCCGTCGGGGGACCACGGTCCTCAACTACGCCCCGCTCACCTTCGACCTGTGCCTGCTGGACATCTGGACCACGCTCAAGTACGGCGGCCGCGTCGTCCTGGTCGATCCGGCCCGGGCCACCCACCCGGGCCACCTGCTGGACCTCGTCTCCCGCCACCGGGTCCAACTCGTCCAGGCGGTACCGATGTTCTACCGGCTGCTGGTCGACGCGGCCGCGGAGAGCGGCCGGCGGCTCGACACGGTCGAGCACGTCGTCTTCACCGGTGACAGCATGCCCGCCCGCTGCCTGGCCGAGCTTCCGCAGCTGTTCACCGGCGCGCGGCTCTACAACGTCTACGGCTGCACCGAGACCAACGACAGCTTCCTGCACGAGGTCGACGGCACCGAGCCGGCGGACGGCCCGGTGCCGATCGGGCACCCGCTGCCCGGCGTCCACGCGGTGATCGTCGATGCCGACGGCGGGATCGTGACCGGGCCGGGAACCGGCGAGCTGCATGTCGCGACGCCGTTCCAGACCACCGGCTACCTGGACCGGGACCAGAACGCCGACCGGTTCGCGACCCACCGCCACGAAGGGGAGACGCGGCGCTACTTCCGCAGCGGCGACCTCGTGCGGCGCGACCGGGACGGCCGCATCACCCTGGAAGGCCGCAACGACCACCAGGTCAAGGTCCGCGGCACGCGGGTCAACACCCACGAGGTCGAACAGGTGCTGCTCGACCATCCCGACGTCGTCGAGGCGGCCGTGCTGGCCGTGCCCGACCCGGTGGCCGGCCGCCTGCTGCGGAGCGTGGTCCGTCGCGCCCCGGACAGTCGGCTGAACTCGCTGGCCCTGCGCCGGCACTGCGCACAGCGGCTTCCGCTCACCGCGGTCCCCTCCACCCTGCTGATCGTGGACGACCCGCTGCCCAGGACGTCCACCGGAAAGATCGACCGCGCGCCCATCGAGCGCACCTGCTCCCCGTCCCAGCCACAGTCCCAGCCCCAGCCCCAGCCCCAGCCCAGCGAAGGAACGGCCACGTGAAGCACGCCGCGACAGTCACCCGGTTCATCATCGAGGAGTTCCTGCCGGACGTCGGCGCGCACGAGCTGGATTCCGACTACGACCTCGTGGACGGCGGGGTCATCGACAGCCTCGGCCTGCTCAAGACGATCGCCTGGCTCGAGGACCGCTTCGACCTGCGCGTCGAGGAGTTCGACCTCGACCCGGACAGCTTCCGGTCCGTCGCCTCGATCAGCAGGTTCATCGAAGAGGCCCAGCCGCACCGGACGGACTCCCACTAGTCATGCACGAGGTGCTGCGAGCGCTGATCGACCGGGACCGCACCGTCGACCAGGAGCTGTGGGGGTCCTTCTGGGACCAGCTGCGCGACGGCACGCTGCGGTCCGGCGAGACGGTGGCGCTGCTGTCCTCGCTGTCCACCCGGATGCCCGATCGGGACACGCTGGTCGCGATGCTCCGTTCGCTGGACGAGCGGCGGCCGACCGTCCCCGCGCGGCTGGACGGCACGGCCAACATCGTCGGCACCGGAGGCGGGCCGGCCACGTTCAACATCTCCACCGCGGCGGCGTTCGTCGCCGCGGCCCTGGGCGTGCGCATCGTCAAGACGGGGTCCCGCGCCTACACGAGCAGCTGCGGCTCCCACGATCTGCTCGACCGTCTCGGCATCGGAAGGACCAGCTCGTACGAGCAGACCGACGACCTGCTGGAACGCTTCGGCATCGCGTTCCCGGGGAACTTCGTCTACCCGCGGGAGGTCGCGCTGCTGGCCCGGAGCATCGTGCCGATGGACCTTCGGATGATCGGCGGATTCATCAACTCCGTCGGCCCCTTCCTGGCCGCGGTGCCGGTCTCCGCCCAGCTCGTCGGCGTCTCGGACCGTTCGCTGGTGCCGACTCTGGGCCATGTCGCCGCCACCGCGGCCGCCACCGTCGCCGGCCGGAGGATCTGGCTGTGCTCCAACGAGCTGGGCATCGACGAGCTCGTCAGTTCCGTCGACAACGTCGTCCTCACCAATGACGGCACCGACGGGATCCGGCTGCCGGCCGAGGCTCCGGGAACCGGGACCGGGACCGGGACCGGGACCGGGCCCGGGACCGACGCGATCGCCGAACTGCGGCCGGCCGGAAGGGGCGAGGACGTGGTCGCCCACTTCCTCGGCGTGCTCTCCGGGGAGGGGACGGGTCTCGCGACGCGGACCGTCCGCCTGAACGCCGCCGCGCTGGCCGTCGCGAGCGGGCTGATCGACGGGTGGCCGGAGGCGATCGGGGCCGCCGACGACGCCCTGCGCAGCGGCGCCGCCCGCGACCTCGTCGAGCGCCTGCGCGCCCGGCCGGCGCGCCGCACGGCGGCCGCGGTGCGTGCGCGGTGAGCGGGTTCTTCGCACACCGGCCGCCGGACCGGCCCGGCCTGGCGGTGTTCCTCAACGCCGGAGACCCCCCGCTGCCCGTACTGGCCGACGTCATGCGGATGCTCGACGACTGCCGGGTGGACTGCCTGGAGCTGGCGGTGCCCTTTCCGAACTCGGTCACCGACGGGCCCGTCATCCGCCGATCGGCGCAGCGGGCCCTGGCCGACGGCGGCGGACTCGACGAGGTGCTCGACTTCCTCGGCGGGATCCTGCCCCGGCTGCGCCACCTGCGGGTGGCCCTGCTGGCCGACTGGAGCCACACGGTCAGGGACCTGACCGTGCCCTGCTTCGTGCGGCGGGTCGCCGACTCGGGCGTCCACGGGCTGCTGGTGCACGGCCTGCCACCGCGGCTACGGGCCGGCTGCCTGGAAGCGGTGCGGGAGGCGGGGCTGCCCATGGTCGCCACCTGCTACGCCGCGTCGACGGCCGAGGTGAAGGCCGCGGCCGCCGAGTGCGCCACCGCGTACCTGTACCTGGTGGCCCACTACGGCCGCAGCGGCGGCGGGCTCACCGCCGACCACCAGGAGCTGGCCGCCGCGCTGGCCGAACTGCGGACGAGGACCACCGCACCGATCGCCGTCGGATTCGGCGTCCGCTCCCGGGCGGACATCGCCCTGCTGCACGACCTCGGCGCCGACGCCGCGGTCGTGGGCAGCGCCGGGGTCGCCCGGATCGAGCGCGCCCTCGCCGAAGGGGCCGACGTGGTCGAGGAGTTCCACACCTTCATCCAGACCGTTTCGCCGTACTCGACAAGCCACTAGGAGGCACACCGATGATCGTCCGACACCTTGCCGACGTGAAGACCGTGGACTGGGGCAACGGGCTCAGCCGCAGGTTCCTGCTCGAATCCGACGGCCTCGGCTACACGATGACGGACACCACCGTCCGCGCCGGCACCAAGTCGCGGCTGGAGTACCGCCGCCACCTGGAGGCCTGCTACTGCATCGAGGGGAAGGGCGAGGTCGTGGACACCGACGGCACCTCCCACCCGCTGGAGCCGGGCACGCTGTACGCGCTCGACCGCAACGACGCCCACTTCCTGATCGCGAGCCCGGAGGAGGACCTCCGCCTGGTGTGCGTGTTCTCGCCCGCGCTGCGCGGCGACGAACGCCACAACCTGGACTCGGCCGACTTCTCCGAGTACTAACAGGACCGACAGGACTGACAGGACCGACAGATGATCAGGTGGAACGCCGACCAGATCGCCCTCGGCGAGGGGATCGCCCAGTGGGGCGAGGAACTCAGCTCGGGCCATCTCGAAGGGGACGCCGAAGGCGCCTTCCCGTGGGACAAGTGGAAGCTGATCCGGAGGTCCGGAATCCTCGGCCTGCCGTTCGACGAGCGGTGGGGCGGGCTGGGCCAGGACCTGCTCACCACCATGCACGTGCTCGAACAGCTCGGTACCGGATGCCGTGACGGCGGACTGAACTTCTCGGTCGCCACCCACCTGGTCGGCGCCGGGGTCCCGCTGCAACGGTTCGGCTCACCGGAGCTCAAGGCGCGTTACCTGCCGGGGATCTGCTCGGGTGAGACGATCGGGGCGCACGCGATCAGCGAGACCGAGAGCGGCTCCGACGCGCTGGCGATGAGGACCACGGCCACCCGCGAGGACGACGGCTTCGTGCTGCGGGGCGGCAAGTCCTTCATCACCAACGGCCCGGTGGCCGACGTGTTCGTGGTCTACGCGCGCACCCACCCGAACGGCGGCCCGCTCGGCATCACCGCCTTCGTCGTGGAGCGGGACACCCCGGGGCTCGTCGTCGGGCCACCCGTCGCCACCATGGGGCTGCGGACCGCTCCGCTGGGTGAACTGCACTTCGACGACTGCAGGGTCCCCGCGTCCGCCGTGATCGGCCGGGTCGGATCCGGGTTCCTGGTCCTGGACCACGTGATGAAGTGGGAGATCCTCTGCTCCTTCGTCATCAACACCGGGCAGATGCGGTACCGGCTCGACCGCTGCGTCGAGTACGCCAAGGAGCGCGTCCAGTTCGGCCATCCGATCGGCTCGTACCAGTCGATCTCCCACAAGCTCGTGGACATGAGCATCGGCCTGGACACCGCGCGGAAATGGCTCTACGACACGGCGGTTCGGCTGACGGAGGGCGAGAACGTCACGAGGGACATCGCCGTCAGCAAGCTCGTCGCCAGCGAGGGCAACCTCTCCTCCGCACTGGCCGCCGTGCAGATCTTCGGCGGCAGCGGGTACCTGGCCGAGTACGGGCTGGAGAAGGACGTGCGCGACGCGGTCGCCGGCCCGATCTACTCGGGCACCTCGGAGATCCAACGCAACCGCGTCGCCGCCATGTTGGGGCTGTGACGCCTGATGCTGGTCAAGATCTGCGGAGCCGCCTCGGCCGGGGACGTGGCCTCGCTCGACAGGGCCGGGGCCGACCTGGTCGGCCTGTGGCACGGCGTACCGGGGGGTCGCACGGACCTGACGCTCCGTCAATTGACGGTGCTGGCAGATGCCGTGCACCGAACGGCGCGACTGCGTCCGGTCCTCGTGACCTTCCTGGACGACGCCGGGGCGCTGCGCGCGGCGACGGACGCGGCCCGGGTGTCGTGGGTCCAACTGCACGGCTACCAGCCGCCGGGCCTGGTCCGCGCCCTGAAGAGCACCACGGACCTCACCGTGGTCAAGGTGCTGCACCTCGGTACGGACACCCGCGCGGAGCGGTCCCTGATCGCGGCGTACGAGCGGGCGGGAACGGACCTCTTCCTGCTGGACACGGTGGCCGGGGACGGCCGGATCGGCAGTACCGGGCAACCGGCGGACCGCGCGGCCGTCCTCGGGATCGCGGACCGCCTCTCGCGCCCCTTCCTGCTCGCCGGCGGCATCACGGCCGACAACCGGGAGGACTACCGGGAGGTGGTCGACCACCCCCTGTTCCTGGGCATCGACGTGGACACGGCGGCCAGGGACCCCGACGGACGGCTGAGCACCGACCGGGTCACGGCCCTGCGGCGCGGCTGGCGGGCGACGGACGGCAGCGGGGTGCCCGGATGACGGCCGAGTTCATCGAGGCGCTGCTGGACGCCCGCCGACCGGTGATCATGGAGCTCAAGCGGCAGGACGCCGCGGGAAACGACCTGTTCGGTGACAGGTCGGCCACCCGCCTGGTCGCCGACTACCGGGACGTCGGCGCGCCCTGCCTGTCCGTGGTGACCGGGCGGTGGTTCGGCGGCACCCAGGACCTGCTGCGCGAGGTCGTGGCGGCGACGGACCTGCCCGTGCTGCAGAAGGACTTCATCACCCGCCGGAGCCAACTGCACCAGGCCCGCGAGAGCGGCGCGTCCGCGGTCCTGCTCACCGCCGCGCTGCTGCCCCGCGCCACCCTGGGCCACCTGGTCGACCTCGGCCTGCGCCTCGGCCTGACGCCGTTCGTCGAGGTCACCACCGAGGAGGAGATCAGCCGCGTGCCACGCGCCGAGGACTGCGTGGTCGCGGTGAACAACAAGGACATCACCACCCGCGAACGCGGCGCGGGCGACCTCGGGCGGAGCTCCTCGCTCCTGCCCGCGGTGCTGAACAGCGGCACCCGGTGCCCGGTGAGTGCCGGAGCCGTCCGCTGCCCCGAGGACGCCGCCCGCCTGCTCGGGGAGGGCTTCGCCGGTGTGCTCGTCGGGACGGGCCTCCTGCGCACCGCCAGCCTGCCGGGCTGGCTGGACGGCCTCGACGCCCGCCTCGGCACCCGCCCCGACGCCGGCCCCGAACCGGCTCCACCCGTCCGCCGCCCGGCGGACCCCCCACCCACCAGCGACATCCGGAGGTAAGGCCATGACCAGCGCGGCAACCGAGCAGTGGAAGGTCGTCGTCAACGACGAGGAGCAGTACTCGATCTGGTCCGCCGACCGCGAGTCGCCGGCGGGCTGGCACGAGGTCGGCGTGCAGGGCGCGAAGGACGAATGCCTCGCGCACATCGAACGCGTGTGGACCGACATGCGCCCCCGCAGCCTGCGCCTGCGGTCCGTCCCGGAGGACGGTGCGCAGTGAACCCGACGCTCGCGCCGCACGGTGCGCGCGGGGCGACCGGGCCCGTGCTCTCCACCGCCCTGGACCTCCCGGAGTGCCGGGCCCGGGGCTGGGTCGTCGTCGACTCCATGGTCGACGGCCTCGCCATGGGCGGCACCAGGATGACCCGGACGGTGACCGAGCAGGAGCTGACCGGGCTCGCCAGGGCGATGACCCACAAGCTGGCGCTGGTCGGCCTGCCCATCGGTGGCGCCAAGGCCGGCATCGCCCCCGCTCCGGGCGCCACCGTCGAACGGGAGGCGGTGATGCGGGAGTTCGGCCGCGCCGCGGCCCCGCTGCTGCACGGCGGGGTGTACCTGGGCTGCGACCAGGGCACCACCTACGCCGACCGGCGGCTGGCCTTCGAGGCCGCCGGGTACGACGTCACCCGCCTCCCCGGCACCACCCGCCTCACCGTCGGCTGGGCCGAACTGTGGGACCACATGGCCGACATCACCGGGTTCGGCGTGGCCGTCGCGGTGCTCGGCGCCCTACGGGCCTCCGGGGCGCGGACCCCGCAGCGCATCGCGATCCAGGGCTTCGGCACCGTCGGGCGCGCGGTGGCCGGCCACCTGGCCGCCCACGGCCACCGGGTGGTGGCCGTGGCCGACGTCCGGGGCACCGTCGAGGACCAGCGCGGACTGCCCGTCGCCGAACTCGCCTCGCTCACCAGCAGCGACGGCACGATCGACCGGAGCCGGCTGCCCGACCGGGTCACGGTCCACGGCCCCGGGCAGGCGTGGCTGCACGTCGACGCCGACGTACTGGTGCTGGCGGCCTCCGCCGCCGCGGTCGACGAGGAGGCCGTGCCCGCGGTCCGGGCCCGCCTGGTGGTCGAGGGCGGGAACCTGAGCTGCACCGCACCGGCCCGCCGGCTGCTGCGCGAGGCCGGGCACACCGTCCTGCCGGACGTGGTCGTCAACGTCGGCGGCGCGGCGGCGACCGGCTGCGTGCTCACCGGGCTGGCCCCGTCCGACCTGCCGCTCCCGCAGCTGTCCGAGTGGCTGCGCGAGTGGGTCGCCGACAGGATCGCCAGGAACTGCGAGCTGGTGCAGGAGTTGAGCGCCACGGGCAGCGCCGATCCGGTCGCACAGCTCCTCGGTTCGCGCGGTGCCCCGGCCGGGGCCGGCCCTGCCGACGCCACCGCCCCGGCCGGGGCCGCCGGAACGGGGGTCCCGGCCGAACGGTGAGGCCGCCGTGCGCGGGGCCGCCGGCCGGCCGGATCGGGCCGGGCCGGCGGCCCCGGGGAGGACGGTCAGACGACCGGGTGGAGCTCGTCGATACAGCTCAGGACGACGTCGCGGAGGGTGTCCACGATGTGCGGGATGAAGTCGCCGGTGGCGGTGTCCGTGACCCAGGGGTCCATGGTGGTGGAGATCAGGTAGCGGACCGGGAGCCGGTCGTCCTCGTGGGCGGTGACGCCGAGCCGGGCGCGGAAGTCACCGACGAAGTCCTGACCGTAGACGGCCGGATCGAACTCGGAGCCGGTGAGGATCAGGGGCGGCATCTCCTCCGGCGCCGGGACCCGGGGTTCGGTGGCACTCGGCCGGATGCTGAGCCTGGAGTAGATCAGGTCGTTGAGGTCGTTGGCCTTCTGCAGCACCGTGTTGGGCCTGCCGTCGATGACCGGGTTGAACGCGTAGCCGATGATGATCTGGTCGGAGCCGAGCTCCTTCAGCAGGGCCATGGCCTCGTCGTCCTCCAGGAGCTTCTCGTTGCTCCACGGCACGATGCGCCGACGGATGAAGTCGAGCTGCTCCTCGACGCCCTGCGCCCCCGGGTGGGCGGCCCGCTCGGCGGGCAGGCGCTGGACGGTGGTCACGGTGAACGGGTCGTCGGGGCGGGCCATGGTACGGACGGCCGCGTAGAGCCGCTTGCTGTTGAACAGCGCCTGGCCGAGGATCCGCCCGTAGCCGGCGGCGTCCGTGCGGATCACCCGGTGGCTGAGGTAGACACCGGCCACGGCGGCGCCGGGCTTGGAGCCCTCGATGCCGAAGAGGCCGACGCTGGCGTCGTAGGCGCCCTGGTCGAGGTAGGCGGCGCCGAGGGCGACCAGCTCGCGCTGGCGCCGGTCTCGGTAGCACAGACCGCCCGCCGGATAGGGGATGTAGCCCGCCTTGTGGGGGTCGATGCTGATGGAGTCGACGTGGTGCAGCAGGTCGTACTGCTGGTTCACGTAGGCGCTCATCGCCAGGTCGGGGGTGATCCGGGCCCCGGTGTAGCCGGGAGGCGCCTGGCGGGGCGGGCGCTTGACGGCGGCGAAGTAGCCGCCCCAGGCGGAGTCGGCGTGGACGGGGTAGCACAGGCCCTTCGCCCCGAACGCCTCGCGGAGCGCGAGGATGCCGGCCAGCGGATCGACGGCGCTCAGTTCGGTGCTGCCCATCACGGCGACGTCCAGCAGCACCGGTTCGTGGTCGCGCAGGCAGGCGTCGAGCAGCTCGCGGCGTGACTGGAGCTCGGCCCGGGCGTCGAGGTCCACGGCCACCGTGCGCAGGCGGCCGCGGCCGATGCCGAGCACGGCGGCCGCCTTGGGCCAGGAGTAGTGCATCGTGGCGGGCGCCAGGATCACGCCGGGGGCGACGTCGTCCTTGAGGTACGCGCGGAAGGCCTCGTACCCCAGGTGCTGGATCGTGTACTTGTCGACGATGCCCAGCCGCTCGTCCTCGATCCCGCAGGCCTCGCGCACTCGGGCGGGCAGGTCGAGGACGGTCTCCGGCCGCAGGTTCACCAGTTGCCAGGGGGTGAGGTCCGGCAGCAGGTGCTCGGTGCCGTCCGGCAGCAGGACGGTGAGGTTCCGGGCGGCGGCGAGGGCGGACTCCCGGCGGACGGCCTCGGCGACGGCGACGGGGTGGTAGGTGAGGTTGCGGGCCGACCAGGCGGCTTCGAGGTTCGCGACGGTGCCGTCGCAGGTGATGTGCCCCCAGGAAGTGTCCGTCCGGTAGCCGAGCAGCCGGCACAGGTCCTCGCCGACGGTCCTCTCCAGCTGGGTGGTGACCGGCGAGGCCTCGGCGGCGACGTTGTTCGGGTTGGAGAGCATGGCGGCGAAGTAGCCCGCGATGCCGGGGATGGTCAGGTCCCAGTTCATGTGGCCCTGGAACCGGTAGCTGTACGCCGGGACGGAGCCGCGCAGCGACTTCAGCAGGGTGTCGAACTCGGAGCGCAGGGTCTTGACGTCCTGGTGGTAGCCGTCGGACGCCTTGATGTCGTCGGTCACGTAGGGCGGGTCGTCCGGGTAGAGCTCGCGACGGTCGGCGGCGTTGGCGCGCACGGCGTCCAGGACGAGCTCCTCCAGCAGCCGCTGGTTCTCGGCCTTGGGGCCGAGGAACCAGGCGGCGAGCGTCGAGGTCCCGGGGGCCGCGGCGAGGTCGAGGTCGGCCCGGTGGCGTTCCAGGGCCTGGGCGAACCGGGCGCGGGGTGTCGTCGGATCGGGCTTGGCGGGGGTGTCGGTCATGGCGGTGCTCCTGCGACGGGGTGGGAGGGCTAGGAGAGGGAGGGGGTGGCCGCCGCGGCCCGGCTCTGCTCCGTGCCGGAGCCGATCGGGGTCTTCGCGGCGCCGAAGTCCTGCAGCAGGTAGCTCTGGGCCAACGTCATGTGCTCCAGCTCGTCGAGGCTGACGCTCTCGTGCAGTGCGTGGATCATGCACTTCGGCTCCTCGCAGCCGATCACCAGCACGACCGCCTTCGGGCTGTTCGCCTGGAGGAGGGTGACCAGGGGGATGGAGCCGCCCTGCCCGGCGTACTGGGTCGTGGTGCCGGGGTACGCCTTCGCCAGCGCCTTCTCCGCGGTGTCGTAGCCGGGCAGCTTGATGTCGGCGAAGAAGCCCCGGCCGAGTTCCTGGGGCGCCGAGACGACGACCTTGGCGCCCCACTGATTGACGTCGGCGCTGTTCAGGAACTCGCTCAGCTTCCCGGCGGCCTTCTCCGGGTCCTCCAGCGGCGCGAGCCGCATGCCGATCCGGGCGGTCACCGTGTCAATGAGCTGGTTGACCGGCTGGTCGTGCGGCGGGAGTTTCGAGGTCAGGCCGATGACGTTGATCGAGGGCCTGGTGTACAGCCGGTCGCCCAGCTGGCCGGTGCCCAGCAGCTTCATCCCCTGGACGACCCCGGCGTCGGCGCGGAACGCGTCCTCGCCCGGCTGCACGCCGTCCCACTTGTCGGAGCGGAGCCCCGGCACGGCCACGTTGCCGTCGGCGTCGTGCAGCCGGGCCAGCATGCGGGCCAGCACGATGAAGGCGTCCCCCGCCGGGCCGCCGAACATGCCGCTGTGCCGGGTGCCGTCGACGAGCGTGGTGACCGTGACGTCCACGATGGCGAAGCCCCGCAGTGACTTGGTGAGCGTCGGCTGGCCGAGACTGGTGTTGCCACCGTCCGCGACGATGATGACGTCCGCCTTGAACTTCTCGGGGTGGGCCTGGATGTACGCCTCCAGGGTTCCCCGGCCGGCTTCCTCCTCGCCCTCCAGGACGACGACGAGGTTCACCGGCGGCTTGCCGTCCAGCGCCCGCAGGGTGCCCACGTGCATCATCACCCCGGACTTGTCGTCCGCGGCGCCGCGGCCCTTCAGCCGGTTGTGCTCGTCGATGCTCGGCTTGAAGGCGTCGGGCCACTTGGTCTCGTCGGTCTGCACGACGTCGTAGTGCGCGTACAGCAGGACGGTGGGCGTGTGGGGCCCGGCGTCCGGGCAGTGGTAGGTGCCGTGGACGAGCTTGGAGTCGAACTGCTCCCCCGCGCCCCCGCCGCCGATCTCCACCAGGTCGACCTGGGTGAGGCCCGCCTTCTGCAACAGCTTCTGCGCCGTCGTGGCCGCGTTGTCGAGGTCCGCCTCGTGGGATTTCGGGTCCTTCGTGTCGTAGATCGACCGGATCTTCACCAGCTCGATCAGGTCGTCGGTGATCCCCTTCATCAGACCCTTGACCTTGTCGGGCAGTCCCTGCCCGTCACCGTCCGTGGTGACCGTTCCCATGCTCGCTCCGCCTCCGTCGGCGTGGACACGACGCGCGGGCGCGCATCGCACGAGTCATGGATAGAGTGCGAACCACCATGGCGCGGCACCGACGTGCGCGGACCCTCGGACGGCCACCCGGGCGGAGCAGCAGGCCGCCGGACGGCGCTCCACCGGCGTCCTGGCGGCGATCGCCGAGGCCACCGGCCGACCTGCCACCGCCCCCCTTCCATCCGGTCCTCTCCAGGAGCCCCCGTGCAGCACGTCACCCTGAACAACGGCGTCCGGATGCCGATCCTCGGCTTCGGCGTCTACCAGATCCCGGCGGACCGGACCGAGCAGGCCGTCTCCGAGGCCCTCGCCGCCGGCTACCGCCTGCTGGACACCGCCGCCGCCTACGGCAACGAGGAAGCCGTCGGCCGCGCCATCGGGAGCAGCGGAATCCCCCGCCGGGAGCTCTTCGTCACCACCAAGCTGTGGATCCAGGACGCCCCCGCCGAGGCCAACGCCCGCCGCGCCTTCGAGACCTCACTGACCAGGCTCGGCCTGGACCACGTCGACCTGTACCTGATGCACCAGCCCTACGGCGACGTGTACGGCCAGTGGCGCGCCATGGAGGCCGTCAACCGCGAGGGCCTGGCCAAGGCGATCGGCGTCGCCAACTTCTACCCCGACCGGCTCCTCGACCTGATCCTCAACAACGAGATCACCCCGGCGGTCAACCAGATCGAGACCCACCCCTTCTTCCAGCGCCCCGCCGACCAGGCCCTCATGCGCGAGCACGGCGTCCGGCACCAGGCGTGGGGCGGCTTCGCCGAAGGCAGGAACGAGCTGTTCACCAACCCCGTCCTCGCCGGGATCGGCGAGGCGCACGGCAAATCCGTGGCGCAGGTCGTGCTCCGCTGGCTGGTCCAGCGCGGCATCGTCACCATCCCCAAGTCGGTCAACCCCGACCGGATGGCGCAGAACATCGACGTCTTCGACTTCGAACTCGACCACGACCAGATGTCCGCCGTCGCCGCCCTGGACACCGGCACGACGCTGTTCTTCGACCACCGGGACCCCGAGATGGTCGCCTGGCTCAGCCAGCGCCGCCTGGACGGCTGAGCGCCGGAGCGGGAGCACGGCAGCCGGGGCCGTCAGGTATCGGAATAGCTGAGGTCCCCGATCGTCCAACTGCTGATGTCCTCGATGGCGATGCGGTACATGCCGCCGGTGTGGGGCAGCGCGAAGTCGCCCTGCAGGATCTTCGCCCGGTGGAGGTGGAGGTGGGTGGGCCGCGCGGGCGGGCCGTCCGCGGGCGGGGCGAAGAGGGCGGCGAACGGCTTCAGGTGGTCCGAGGCCTGGAGGACCTCCGCCACCCGTTCCCACCACAGGGCCACCGGTGCGAGTCTGCCGGTGATCACCGCGCCGGGGACCACCACGGTCAAGGCCATCTGGTTGCTGTGCTCGGACTCCACCATCGCGGCGATGTCGACGAGCAGCCCATCAGGGTTCGACATGATTCCCAGGGTAGGGCACGGCCCGGTCCCCGTACGTGTCGCGGGTGAGGCGGTCGCCGACGGCGACGTGTCCCGTTCGGAGTGCGCCGGGGCGCGGGGGTGCGCGGTCGGACACGGCGCGCCCAGCGGATTCACCCCGGTGGGAGGCGCCGCCACGGACCGTGCACGTCAGCCAACCATCCTGTCCTCAAAGCCTGTTGGGCCCCTGCCTCGCTCGGGACCGGCGGCCCCGGGCGAGGCTCCCCCGAAACCGGAGGTGAAATATCCGCCCGTTGCCCGCTCGGGCCTGCTAGAGTCGTTTTAGTTGCAGTAGTGGTTCCCATGAACTTTGTGTGCGCCTGCTGATGTATTCCGCAGGCGCATTTTTGTTTCCCGGCTCTTCCCCGGGTGGGTGCTCATCGCGGCGACTCGGAGCTCGCGCTGTGCGTGCTTCGGAAAGCCCCTTGAAGGAGATTTTTAATGGCTAATGGCACCGTGAAGTGGTTCAACTCGGAAAAGGGCTTCGGCTTCATCGAGCAGGAGGGTGGCGGCCCGGACGTGTTCGCCCACTACTCGAACATCAACGCCAACGGCTTCCGTGAGCTGCTCGAGGGCCAGAAGGTGGAGTTCGACGTCACTCAGGGCCAGAAGGGCCCGCAGGCCGAGAACATCCGCCCGCTGTAATTCTTCTGCCACGGCACCCGCCAAGCAGCGAGGGGCCCGCACCGCGTACACAATGCCCGGTGCGGGCCCCTCGGCGTTGCCCCGGGCACGCCCCCGGCCATCGGGCCCCCTGACACGCACCGCCACCGGCGGTCGCCCCACGCGAGACGCACAGCGCCGCGTCCGAATCACCCCCCTGCCGTGACATCTCAATGCGAGGTCCTCGCTCCCGCCCTTGCCGGTGGGCGCCGACCGCAGGTGGCGTGCCGCACGGTTGCCCCGTCCACGCCCCACCCGTCACAGCTCTCGGCCCGTTCCCTTGCGGTCTCCGTCGGCGCGCCGCGCCCCGGAGCCTTCCCCGTGACGTGCCGCCCCGAGGAAGGTCTCCCGCATGAACCGCTCCACTCGCTCCTCGTACCAGAACGCCAACTCCCGTTCCGGCCGCGCCCACGGAACCCGCGCCGGCGGCAGCTCCTTCTACGGAGACCGGCCCTCCGGCGGCCGTACCGCCCGTCAGGGCTCCTCCGCCCAGCACGAGTTCGCGATGCCGGTGAGCACCACCCCGGCACTCCCGGCCGTCGAGGCGTTCGCCGAGCTGGACATGCCCAAGGCCCTGCTCTCCACGCTGACCCGGCAGGGCGTCACGGCGCCGTTCCCGATCCAGGCCGCGACGCTCCCGAACTCGCTGGCCGGACGCGACGTCCTGGGCCGGGGCCGCACCGGTTCCGGCAAGACCATCGCGTTCGGCCTCGCCGTGCTGGCCCGCACCGCCGGCCGGAAGGCCGACCCCCGCCAGCCGCTGGCCCTGGTGCTGGTCCCCACCCGCGAGCTCGCCCAGCAGGTCACCGACGCCCTCACCCCGTTCGCGCACGCGGTACGGCTGCGGATGACGACCGTGGTGGGCGGGACCTCGATCGGCCGCCAGGCCCAGGCGCTGAACCGCGGGGCGGAGGTCGTGGTGGCCACGCCCGGCCGGCTCAAGGACCTGATCCAGCGCGGCGACTGCCGGCTGGACCGGGTCGACATCACGGTGCTCGACGAGGCCGACCAGATGGCCGACCTGGGCTTCCTGCCCCAGGTCACCGAGCTCCTCGAACAGGTCGCCGAGGGCGGCCAGACCCTGCTGTTCTCCGCCACGCTGGACCGCAACGTCGACCGCCTGGTGCGGCGCTTCCTGAAGGACCCGGTCACCCACTCCGTGGACCCGTCCGCGGCGACGGTCAGCACCATGGAGCACCACGTGCTGCAGGTGCAGAACTTCGACAAGAACGCCACGATCGCCCACATCGCCTCGCGTGACGGCAGGGTGATCATGTTCATCGACACCAAGCACGGCGCGGACGGCCTGGTCGAGGACCTGCTCGCGAACGGGGTCAAGGCCGCCGCCCTGCACGGCGGCAAGTCCCAGCCCCAGCGCACCCGCACCCTGGAACAGTTCCGCACCGGCCAGGTGACCGCGCTGATCGCGACCAACGTCGCCGCCCGCGGCATCCACGTCGACGGCCTCGACCTCGTCGTCAACCTCGACCCGCCGGGCGACCACAAGGACTACCTGCACCGCGGCGGGCGCACCGCCCGGGCCGGCGAGTCCGGCACCGTCGTCACCCTGGTCCTGCCCAACCAGCGCCGCGCGATGGCCCGCATGATGACCACCGCCGGCATCACCCCCGTCACCACCAGGGTCAGCGCCGGCGACGAGGAACTCGTCCGCATCACCGGCGCCCGGGTGCCCACCGGCGTTCCCGTCGTGATCCCCGACCCCGTCGTCGAGCGGCCGCGCCGCAGCGCGTCCACCAGCCGGGGCCGTCGCGGCCGCGGCGGCCCCGCCAACCCCGGCGGCAACACCCGGGCCAACACCGGCGGCACCACCCGGGCCGCCTCCGGCCGCGACAACCAGGGCTCCTCCGACCGACGCCGGGCACCCCGGCGCGCCGCCCTCTCCGCGTAGCACCCCTCCCCCGACGGGCCGGCTCACCGCACCGACCCGGCCGCCGCTCCTTGACGCCCGAGGGCCGGGGCCGGCCGGACGGGGCCGGTGGCCCGCCCGTCCCCGCCCGTCCGGTGTTTCAGAGCACGGCGAGCCGGTCCACCAGCAGTTCCACCCTGCGCCCGGTGTCCGGCGGCGGCAGTCGTCCCGCCCGGGTCAGGGTGGCCAGCCCGTGCAGGGCCGCCCAGAACACCTCGGTGAACAGCGCCGGGTGGACGCCGTCCCCGGCGACCTCGCCGAGGCTTTCCAGCAGGGCGGCGAAGGCGTCCTTCAGCGGCTCCGGGGTGTCCTCGCGCGCGAACGCCAGGCCGCCGTCGAGCTGGAACATGGCGTCGTAGACCGCCGGGTTGCGTTCGGCGAAGTCGAGGTAGGCGCGGGCGAGGGCGGTGACCCGGGCGCGGGGGCCGTCCGCGGCGGAGCTCGCGGCCCGCAGTGCCACGGCCATCTCGGCGGCGCCCTCCAGGGCGACCGCGCCGATGATCTCGCGCTTGCCGCGGAAATGGCTGTAGAGGACGGGCTGGCTGTATTCGATGCGCTCGGCGAGCCGGCGGGTGGTGACCGCGTCCCAGCCCTGCTGCTCGGCGAGTTCGCGGGCCGTGGCCACGATGAGGCGCTCGCGGTCCGCCCGTTCGCGCTGCTTGCGTTCCTGTACCGACATGATCCGATCCTAGCACTGCTAGACAATCAAGCGGCGGTAGTACTAGCGTTGTCTCATCAGCTAGCAATGCTAGATCCCAGGGGGTCGCCATGCTCAACGCACTTGAGGTCTTCACCACCGTGGTCGTCGGCCTGATGGTGGGGGTGGAGTTCTCCGTCGCCTTCGTCATCAACCGGATCCTCGACGCACTCCCCGAGGACAGCGGTCAACTCGGCCGCGCCCACGGGGGCCGGATGCTCGGCGCCCTGATGCCGTTCTGGTACATCGGCTCGCTCGTCCTGAGTGCCGTCTGGGCCGTCGCCGGTTGGCACCGCCCCGGCGCCGGCCTGGTCGTCGTCGCCGGCGCGCTGCTGATCGTCAGCGTGATCATGTCGGTCCTGCTGCTCGTCCCGATCAACAACCGGGGCAAGACGTGGACCCCCGAGAACCGGCCCGCCGACTGGAAGCAGCAGATGAACCGCTGGGACCGCTTCCACTACGTCCGCGTCGCCGTCATCGTCGCCGCCTTCACCCTGCTGGTCACCGCCCTCACCTGAGCCCGCGGGCGACACCGGCCACCGCCCCTTCGAGGTCGTGAGCCGACCGGGCCGTCCCCCGACCGGGCGACACCTCCCGGGCGGCGTCCGCGACCGCTCGGCCGCCCGGGTGCCCGGCCCACCGGCGGCGATGCCGACGGGGACCGCGAGGTTCCTCAACACGCCCTTCCTCTCCCGGCGTTGGCAAGCGGTACGGTGCGCGGATGCATACACGTGTGACGGGCATCGCCGTACGGGGCGGCCGGATGCTGCTGCTGAACCAGGACACCGAGGGACCGCGGAGGTGGTCCCTGCCCGGCGGGAAGGTCGAGGACGGTGAGACCTTGGCCGGAGCCCTGCGCCGGGAGATGGTCGAGGAGACCGGACTCGATGTCGAGGTCGGTTGCCTGCTGTACGTCTGCGACGTCACGGCCGCCGGCGTCGTGCACATCACCTTCGAGGTCGCGGTGACCGGCGCCCGGATCGGCGACGTCGCCGCCGGCGCGGACACCCGGCCGATCCGGGGCGTGGAGTGGGTGAAGCTCGACGACCTTCCCGCTCACGGCTTCTCCGAGCGGTTCGTGAAGCTGGCCAGGGCCGACTGGCCGGGTGCCGGCACGTACATGGGGCCGAAGTCGAACATCGGGCTGTGACGAGTGCGAGGACGGTCGCCCGGGAGCCCGTCCCGGCCCCGGTGCCCGGCGGAGCTGCCACGCCGCGAGGCCGCGTTCCGCGGGGCGACCTCGTGGCGTGGCAGCGTGGTGGCCCGGCTACTTGACCGAGCCGGCGGTGAGTCCGGAGACCACGTGGCGCTCGATCACCGCGAACAGGACGACGACCGGCACGATGGCCACCAGCGAGGCGGCGAACACGTAGTTCCACTGCACGCTGTAGGCGCCGATCATGTTGTTGATGCCGACGGTGAGCGGTTGCCGGTCCGGCGAGTTGGTGAGGGTCAGGCCCATGATGAACTCGTTCCAGGCCGAGATGAACGTGAAGATCACGGCGGTGACCACGCCGGGCAGCGCGAGCGGCAGGGTGACGCGGAACAGCGCGCCGATGCGACCGTTGCCGTCGATCATCGCGGCTTCCTCCAACTCCCTGGGGATGGAGCCGATGTAGGCGCTCAGGATCCAGATCGCGAAGGCCAGGTTGAAGGCGGCGTTGGCGAGCACCAGGACGATCGGGGTGTCCAGCAGGTCCAGTGCGAAGAACTCCCGGTAGAGGCCGACCTGCAGGGCGGTGGGCTGGAACATCTGGGTGACCAGCACCAGCAGCAGGAAGGCCTTGCGGCCGCGGAAGCGCACCCGGGCGGTGTAGTACGCGGCGGGCAGGGCGACCAGCAGCACCAGCAACGTCGATCCTCCGGCCACCAGCAGGGTGGTCCGCAGGTTCTGGCCGAGCGTGGTGTCCGTCCAGACCTTGGTGAAGGAGGAGAAGTCGAAGTGCGTCGGCAGGTAGGAGTTGTCCCGCAGCTGGCCGGCCGGGCGTCCGCCGGTGATCAGCATTTCGACGTACGGGAGCACGAAGAGCGCGGCGAGCGCCCAGGCCAGCGCGGTGAGCAGGACGGTCCGTGCGCGCGGGCGGTGCTTCGCCGGCGGCGGCTGAAGGATGGTCATCAGCTCTCCTCCCCGTTCCAGCGGCTGACCTTGAGGAAGACGATCACCATGAGGATCACGACGCCGAAGTTGACCACGGACATGGCGGCGGACTCGGCGACGTCGTAGCCGCGCAACATGTACATGAACACGGTGGTGGTGGCGGTGTCGGCGTTCGGGCCGCCCTGGGTCATGCCCCAGATGACCGGGAACGAGTTGAAGACGTTGATCAGGTTGATCACCAGACCGACCAGGAAGGCCGGACGCAGCAGCGGCAGGGTGACCTTGCGGTAGGTCTGCCAGGGCGTGGCGCCGTCGACCCTGGCCGCCTCGTAGACCTCTCCGGGAATGGTCTGCAGTCCGGCCAGCAGGGTGTAGGTGGTGAACGGCAGTGAGACGAAGACGGCGACGAGGACCAGCCAGGGCTTCGCGTGGGCGGCGTCGCCGAGCCAGGCCCGGGAGTGGTCGATCAGGCCGAGGTCGAGCAGCAGCCGGTTGAACACGCCGGCGACCTGGTCGAGCATCCAGCGGAAGCCGATCGCGGTCATCAGCACGGAGGCGGCCCAGGGGGCGACGAGCGCCCAGCGGGTGACGCGACGGCCGGGGAAGTTCTGGTTGAACAGCTGGGCCAGCGCGAGCGAGATCAGCATGGTCAGGCCGACGACGACGACCGTCCAGACGACGGTCCAGGTGAGCACTCCGGGCAGGCGGGGGTCACCGAGGAGCTTGCGGTACTTGATCAGACCGGCCGGGCCGTGGTCGGTGCCGGTGGTGTCGATCCTGCGCAGTGAGGTGGTGACCATCTCGACGACCGGCCACACGACCACGCCGAGGATGAGCACGATGGCCGGGGCCAGCCAGGGCAGTGGCCCGAGCCGTTCGAACAGGGAGCGGCGCCCGGGCGCGGGGCTCGCGGGCGGGGCCGACGGACTCGTCGGCGGCGCGGCCGGCCGGGCGGGGTCGCCGGGCCGGGCGTCTGTGCTGCTGGGGAAGGACACGGTGTGGGGATTCCTTGTGCGCTCGTCAGGGTCACTCGCCGGCCTGCTGCGCGGCCTTCTGGAGCGCGTCGAGGGTCTTCTTCGGGTCGCCGACCGCGCTGCCGATCTGGGTCTTGATCTGCGCGGAGACCGCCGGCCAGGTCGGGTCGCTGAGGGGGTAGAAGGTGGCGGTGGGCAGGATCTGCAGGAACGGTGCCAGGGCCTTCTCGTCCGGGTCCGCCTGGAGTGCGGTGAGCGCGGACTGCGTGACCGGCAGCAGGCTGTACTGCTTGTCGAACTTCACCGCGTTGTCCTTGGCGTAGGCGAAGTCGAGGAAGGCCTTGATCTGCTCCTTGTGGCCGCCCTTCTTGAAGGCCATCATCCAGTCGGCGACTCCGAGGGTGGCCTTGCCGGTGCCGTCCTTGCTCGGCATCGCGGTCCAGGTGACGTCCATGGCCTTGACGTCGTTCAGCTGGGTGGGGATGCCGTTGAGCATGCCGACCTTGCCGGAGGCGAAGTCCTTGGCCAGGTCGGTGCGGTTGACGGAGGCCGGGCTCTGCTCGGTCAGACCCGCGTCCACCCAGCTCTTGAGCTGCCCGAAGGTGTCTATGTTGGCCTGGGAGTTGATGCTGTACTGGCCCTTGGCGTCCTGGTAGCCGCCGTGGTTCTCCAGCATCCAGATGAACGACTCGCCCTGCGCCTCCTCCTTGCCCAGCGGCACGCCGAGCGGGATCTCCACGCCCGCGTTCTTCAGCGCGGTGGCGGCGGCGGTGAGGTCGGCCCAGGTCCTGGGCGGGTCGGCCGGGTCGAGGCCGGCCTTCTTGAAGAGCTCGTTGTTGATCAGGAACATCCGGGCGCTGGAGATGAACGGGATGCCGTACTGGGTGCCGTCCTGCTCGCCGGCGTGCGCGATCGCGGGGAGGAAGTCCGCCGTGGTGCTGCCGGAGAGCACGTCCTGGGCCGGGTAGAGCTGGCCGTTCTTGGCGAAGTCGGCGTAGCCGCCGGTCTGCAGGATGTCCGGCTGGTTGCCGTTCTGCACCATGGTCTTGACCTGGGTGTCGATGTCGTTCCAGTTGATGACCTGAAGGTCGACCTTGATCCCGGGGTTCTGCTGCTCGAAGGCCGAGATCACGCCCTGCCAGTACGTCCGACTCGGGTTCTGGCCGTTGGAGCCGTAGTCGGCGGCGACGAACCTGATCGTCGTCACGCCGTCGGCGGAGGTCGAACCGGAGGCCGAGCCCTTGCCGCATCCGGACAGCGCGAGTGTTCCGGCCAGGGTGGCCGCCGACAGGGCGAGCAGGCGCCGCTTCATCTCTGGTACCGCCTTTTGCGAGTGGGGCCGACACCGCGGTGGCCCGAGTGGGGGATGGTGCGATCTGCACGAAGGTGCGCTATGCGACTGATATTTGCTCAATATCGAGCAGCTGCGCCGAACCGAGTTTGCCTCGGGGCCATCCCGGCAGGCCAGCCGCGTTACCGAAGCGTTGCAGTCGAGGAAGAGCGGCGAGGCGGGGCAGGACGGCGTCTTGACGCGAGGCGCCCGGCCGCCCGAAGCTGCTCCGCAGGTGATCGAAACTGCTTCATGAAGCGATGATTGAAGCAGTTTCACTCAGATCGAAAGGATCCCCCACACCTGTGACCAGACGACTCCTGTCCCGCCGGGCCGCGTCCCTTGCCGCGACGACCGCCCTCCTCGCCGGGGCCGCACTCGGCGCCACCCCCGCCGCGGCGAACGACGGCGTCACCGCGCCGGCCGCCAACCACACCGCCTCGGCCGCCCCCAACGGTCCGATCGGCGCGCTCCCCCCGATGGGCTTCAACAACTGGGCCCGGGCCCAGTGCACCCCCCAAGCCCCGCTCGACGGTTCGGACCCGCTCCACTACTCCTTCCAGCAGTACATGGAGGACAACGCGAAGGCGCTGTCCGACACCGGCCTGATCGCGGCCGGCTACCGGACCGTCACCGTCGACGACTGCTGGATGTACCGCAACAGCGCCGGCTACCTGCACGGCGCGCTGAACTGGGGCGGCGCCACCGACGTCCGCGACACGACCAGGCAGCCCGGCTTCGACCACGAGCTCACCGGGTACGGTGACTACCTGCACGGACTCGGTGCCGAGTTCGGCATCTACGAGACCTCCGGCACCCACACCTGTTCCACCGCCACGCCGAGCTCCCCCAACCTCCCCAACGGCAGCGAGTACCACGAGCAGGACGACGCCAACTCCTTCGTCTCCTGGGGTGTGAACGCGCTCAAGTACGACAACTGCGGCG
This sequence comes from Kitasatospora sp. NPDC127116, assembly GCF_042677365.1. Taxonomy (NCBI): domain Bacteria; kingdom Bacillati; phylum Actinomycetota; class Actinomycetes; order Kitasatosporales; family Streptomycetaceae; genus Kitasatospora; species Kitasatospora sp. NPDC127116. Next base: position 85,782 of record NZ_JBHXTL010000009.1, on the reverse strand, counting down.
ACCAGGAGCCGGTGCGGACGCTCGACACCCGGATGTCGGGCGCCCTGAACTCGGCGGTCGCCGCCGCGAACAAGGCCGGAAGGCCCACCCCGAACGTGATGTTCAACATCTCGGCCCCGGCCGGCTACGGCAACGGGCCGGCCAAGTTCGCCGCGATGCGGTGGGTGCGCCCGCTCGGGCAGCTGTGGCGGGTGGGCCCGGACATCTACAACGACTACGACAACGGCGCCACCGACCCGTGGAACCAGCCGCTGGGCCGGCAGTCCTCCTACAACTTCGGTGCCTACCAGAGCTTCGACAACACCGTCGAACTCGGCCGCTACCAGGGCCCCGGCAACTGGAACGACGCCGACATGCTGCTGATCGGCGACAACGGCATGACCACCGCCGAGGAACGCAGCCAGATGTCCCTGTTCTCCGCCCTGGCCGCGCCGCTCGTCATCTCCACCGACGCCCGCAAGTTCGAGCCCGCCTACCTCGCCGCCCACCCGGCCGAGGCCCCGCACCTGAAGGCGTCGATCGGCATCCTGTCCAACCCGGAGGTCATCGCCGTCGACCAGGACCCGCTGGGCGCCGGCGGCCACCGCGTGGCCGGCGGCGGCGCGAACGCCGACGGCACCCCGGCCGCGGCCTCGGGCATCGACGTCGTGGTCAAGCCGCTCGCGGACGGCGGCCGCGCGGTCGTGGTCACCAACAAGGGTGCCGCGAGCGCGAGCTACACGCTCGATCTGAACGCCGTCGGCTTCAACGGCGGCGGCAGGTACACCGTCCGCGACCTGTGGGCGCACCGGACCAGCCGCTCGACCGGCACCGTCGCCCTCACCATCGGCTCGCACGACAGCGCCATGCTGCGGATCACCCCGCCGAAGGGCGGCACCGCCACCCCGCGCGGCCAGATCACCGTCTCGCGCGACGACTGGGGCAAGGCCTCGCTCTGCCTGGACAACCACGCCTCCGGCACCGGCGCCGGAAACCCGGTCGACGTCTCCCCCTGCACCGGCGGCAGCAACCAGCAGTGGCAGCTGAACACCGACGGATCCGTCCAGCTCCTCCAGGCCGGCGCGGCCGGCCTCTGCCTGACCGCGCAGGACGGCAGCACCTCCGGGGCGCTCAACGGGCAGCAGGGCCAGTGGGTCGGCGTCGCGGCCTGCGGCTCGGCCCCCGGCCACCAGAGCTGGAGCTACAACCGGGACGGCAATCTGAAGCTCGCCGGGACCAGCTCCTGCCTGGACGTCTACGGCGGCACCACGACAGCCGCCGGCACGCCCGTCGACCTGTACCCGTGCGGCGCCGCACCGGACGCGGTCCAGAGCAACCAGACCTGGGCGGCACCGTTCAACACCCCGCCTTCGGCCTGACGAAACGTCATCGTCCCTGCGGTGCGGGCGGGGTCCACGGAACCCCCCCCCACCCCGGGCGCCCGGGCGGGGGGGGGGGGGACACCCAGTGGACGTCCACCCCGCGGGCGGTGAACCGCTCCACCAGTTCCTCCGGGGCGTCGGCGTCGGTGACGAGCGCGTCGATCGTGCCGGTGTCGCAGACCTGCGCGAACGCGCGCTTGCCGAGCTTGGTGGAGTCGGCCACCACGATGACCCGCTCCGCCCGCTCGGCCATCGCCCGGTTGGCGCTCGCCTCGCCCTCGTCGTGGGTGGCGGCGCCGAACTGCGGGTCGACGGCGTTGACGCCGAGGATCGCGTAGTCCAGCGAGATCGCCTGCAGCATCATGGTCGCCAACGGTCCGGTCAGCTCGTAGGACTGGGGCCGGGCCACGCCGCCGGTGACCACGGTCTTCACGTACGGGCGCACCGCCAGCTCGTTGGCGATGTTGATCGCGTTGGTGACCACGGTCAGCGCCGTCTGATTGCCGTGCCCGGCCAGATCGGTCCGGGTGGCGAACTCTCGGGCCACCTCGGAGGTGGTGGTGCCGCCGTTGAGCCCGACCACCGCACCGGGCGGGACGAGCGCGGCGGCGGCCTTCGCGATGCGCTGCTTCTCGCCGGCCTGGCGCGCGGTCTTGTAGCGGAGGGGCAGGTCGTACGCGACTTCGCTCAGCACCGCGCCGCCGCGGGTGCGGGTCAGCAGCTGCTGGCGGGCGAGCTCGTCCATGTCCCGGCGCACGGTGGCAGCGGAGACGCCCAACAGCTCGGCCGCCGTCATGACGTCGATCCGGCCCCGATCACCAAGGATCTCCAGCAGCCGCGACCATCGCTCATCCGGGCTCATCTTCTCTCCTCGACTCGGTCGTCCCTGGTCACGAGCCTATCCGCCAGCCGTCATCGACCGGGTGGCGCGATCCTCTCGATGAAGCAGTATTGCTCAAAGATGACGCATTGAGCTATGAATAGAGCAGTTTCAAGCAGATGCTTGCAGCATGAAGCAGTGCTCGGTGCGGACCGATCCCCGAGCACCACCGGTGCCCCCAGCGAGGAGAGCCAGATGAGTCACGTCGAGCGGGAGATCGCCAGTCAGCCGGAGTGCTGGCGCAAGGCACTGGAACTGGAGCCCGCCGGGCTGCCCGAGCGCGGCGAGCGGGTGGCCGTGATCGGCTGCGGCACCTCGCTCTACATCGCGCAGGCGTACGCGGGCCTTCGCGAGGGCGCCGGCCTCGGTGAGACCGACGCCTTCGCGGCCTCCGAGTTCCCGGCGGCCCGTGGCTACGACCGCGTCGTCGCCATCACCCGCTCGGGAACCACGACCGAGGTGCTCGCCGCGCTGGAGCGCTGCGGCGGGACGCCTACCGTCGCACTCACCGGCGACCTCGCCACCCCGATCGGCACGGCCGCCGGCACCGTGGTCGACCTGGAGTTCGCCGACGAGAAGTCGGTGGTGCAGACCCGCTTCGCCACCACCGCGCTGGCGCTGCTGCGCGGCCACCTCGGCCTCGCCCCCGCCGACCTGGCCGCCCACGCCGAGCGGGCGCTGGCCGCCCCGCTGCCCGAACGGGCCACCGAGGCGGGCCAGTTCACCTTCCTCGGGACCGGCTGGACGGTCGGCCTGGCCCACGAGGCGGCCCTCAAGCTGCGCGAGGCCTCCGGGTCGTGGACCGAGTCCTACCCGGCCATGGAGTACCGGCACGGCCCGATCAGCGTCACCGGCCCGAACAGCGTGGTGTGGTTCTTCGGCGAGCCGCCGACCGGACTGGTCGACCAGGTCGAGCCGACCGGCGCCGTGCTGTCGGTGAGCGCGCTGGACCCGATGGCCGACCTGATCCGCGCCCAGCGGCTCGCCGTCGAACTGGCCAAGGGCCGCGGACTGGACCCCGACCAGCCGCGCAACCTCACCCGCTCCATCGTGCTCACCCGGCCGTGACCGCGACGGCGATCGCCCTCGACGTCGGCGGAACCTACATCAAGGGCGCGGCCGTGGCCCCGGACGGCCGCCTCTGCCACACCGAGCGCTGGTTCACCCGCGCCGAACGCGGGCCGGAGGCCGTCCTCGAAACCGTCCTCGACTGCGCCGCCGAACTCGCCGGACGCTTCCGCCCGGCCGCCGCGGGGATCGCCGTGCCCGGCATCGTCGACGAGGCGGCCGGCACCGCGGTGCTGGCCGCCAACCTCGGCTGGCGGGACCTGCCCGTCCGGCACTGGCTGTCCGAACACCTGGGCATCCCCGTCGCGTTCGGGCACGACGTGCGGGCCGGGGGCGTCGCCGAGGCCAGGGCCGGCGCCGGCCGCGGCAGCCGCAACTTCCTCTTCGTACCCGTCGGCACCGGGATCGCCGCCGCGCTGATGGTCGACGGGAGGCCGCTCACCGGCACCCACACCCGCGCCGGCGAGCTGGGCCACCTGGTGGTGCGCCCCGGCGGCGAGCCGTGCGCCTGCGGCCGTCGCGGTTGCGTGGAGACCCTCGCCTCGGCGGCCGCCGTCGCCCGCCGCTACACCGCCGCCACCGGGGAGGCGGGCGTCACCGCCGAGCAGGTCGGCCACCGCGCCGCGACCGGGGACCGCGCGGCCTCCGCCGTCTGGAGGGAGGCCGTCGACGCACTCGCCGACGGCCTGGCGAGCGCGATCACGCTGCTCGACCCCGAGCGGATCGTGATCGGCGGCGGCCTCGCCCGAGCGGGCGAGCCGTACTTCGCGCCACTGCGGGCGGCGGTGGCGGCGCGGCTCTCCTTCCAGACGATGCCGGAGCTCGTACCCGCCGAACTCGGCCACGAGGCGGGCTGTTTCGGTGCCGGACTGCTCGCGCGGGACCTCCTGGGCGAGGGAGCGGCCGCGTGATCCTCACCGTCACCCTGAACGCCGCCCTGGACATCACCCACCACCTGGACCGGATGCGCCCGCACGGCAGCAACCGGGTCCGGGCGGTGGCCCAGCGCGCGGGCGGCAAAGGCGTCAACGTCGCCAGGATCCTGCACGCCCTCGGCCACCCGACCGTGGTCACCGGCCTGACCGGCGGCCTCACCGGCCGGGCGATCCGCGCCGAACTGGCGTCCGCCGGCCTGGCCGACCGCATGCTGTCGATCGCGGGCGAGTCCCGGCGGACGGTGGCCGTGGTCGAGGAGGACCTCGGGGACACCACGATCCTGCTCGAACCCGGCCCGGTGGTGAGCGCCGAGGAATGGGCGCGGTTCCTCGACCACCTCGACACCCTGCTGCCGCGCGCCGCGGCGGCGGTCCTCTCCGGCAGCCTGCCGCGCGGCGTGCCCGAGGACGCCTACTCCCACCTGCTCCGGCTCGCGCACGCACACGGCGTCCCGGCGGTGCTCGACGCCGACGGGGCGGCGCTCAGCACGGCGCTGGCGGCCGGACCGGCCCTGATCAAGCCGAACGCGGACGAACTCGCCGCCGCCACCGGCCTGACCGATCCGGTGGCCGCAGCCCGCGGGCTGCGGGCCGCGGGCGCCGGTGCGGTGGTCGCCTCGCTCGGCGCCGACGGCCTCGTCGCCGTCACCGCGCAGGGCGGTTGGCGCGCCCGCTCGCCCGAGCGGCTGGCCGGCAACCCCACCGGCGCCGGCGACGCCGCCGTCGCCGCGCTCACCCTCGGCCTGGTCGGCGGAACGCCCTGGCCCGACCGGCTGGCCGAGGCCGTGGCACTGTCCGCGGCCGCCGTCGCCGCACCGCTGGCCGGCGACTTCGACCCCGCCCTCCACCAGGCCCTGCGGTCCCGCGTGGACGTCCGTCCCTTCGCAACCGAGGAGTTCGACCCATGCCCCTGAGCGGAACCGGCGCGATCGCCGCCGCCGCTGCCGAAGCCGCGTGCGGCGTCGGCGCGTTCAACGTCATCCAGCTGGAACACGCCCAGGCGATCGTCGCCGGGGCCGAGGCCGCCGGTGCGCCGGTGATCCTGCAGATCAGCGAGAACGCCGTGCGCTACCACGGCGCCCTCGATCCGATCGGCGCCGCCACCCTGGCCGTCGCCCGGGCCGCGCGGGTGCCGGTCGCGGTCCATCTGGACCACGCCACCTCCGTGGAACTCGTCCACCGTGCCGTGGAGTTGGGCTTCACCTCGGTGATGTTCGACGCCTCGGTGCTGCCGTACGAGGAGAACGTGCGGGCCACCGCCGAGGTGGTGCGGCGGTGCCACGCCGCGGGTGTCTGGGTGGAGGCCGAACTCGGCGAGGTCGGCGGCAAGGACGGCGTCCACGCCCCGGGTGTGCGCACCGATCCGGCCGAGGCCGCGGCGTTCGTCGCCGCCGCCGGCGTGGACGCGCTCGCGGTGGCCGTCGGCACCTCGCACGCGATGCTCACCCGCGACGCGGCGCTCGACTTCGAGCTCATCGGACGGTTGCGCCGGGCGGTGCCGGTCCCGCTCGTCCTGCACGGCTCCTCGGGTGTGGCGGACGGGGACCTCACCGCGGCCGTGGAAGCCGGCATGACCAAGGTCAACATCGCCACCCACCTCAACCAGGTGTTCAGCACCGCCGTCCGCCGGGCCCTGGCCGACGACGCGCGGCTGGTCGACACCCGCCGCTACCTCGGGCCGGCCCGCGCGGCCGTCGCCGCCGAGGTCACCCGCCTGCTCGGCGTCCTCAAGGCGACAGCACCGGCGGCCTGAGCCGCCACCACCGCCCGCAGCCCGACCGGGATCACCACAGCACGGCGACGGCCGCCCGCCCCCGAGGGGGACGGGCGGCCGCGTCGTTGCTCAGGCGGGTCCGACGGTGCGGAACGCCTCGCCGCCGAGCACCCAGCGGCCGCGGCGCATGACGGCGACCAGGTCGTAGCTCTCGGAGTCGACCACGACCAGGTCGGCGAGCTTGCCGGTCTCCAGCGAGCCGATGGAGTCGCTCAGGCCGAGCAGCCGGGCCGGGGTGGCGGACAGCGACTCCACGGCCTGGCCGAGCGTCAGCCTCCCGACGGTGAGGGCTCTTCGGAACACCCGGTCGAGGGTCAGCGTGGACCCGGCGATGGAGCTGCCGTCCGGGAGCATGGCGACGCCGTCCTTGACCTGGACCTGGAGGGGGCCGAGCGGGTAGAGGCCGTCGCCCATGCCGGCGGCGCCCATCGCGTCGGTGATCAGGGCGACCCGGTTCGCGCCGGCGGTGCCGTAGGCGAGGTCGAGGACGGAGGGGTGCAGGTGCACGCCGTCGTTGATCAGTTCGACGGTGACCCGCTCGTCCTCCAGCAGGGCCACGATCGGGCCGGGGGCGCGGTGGGCGATGCCGGGCATGGCGTTGAACAGGTGGGTGGCGACGGTGGCGCCGGCCTCGATCGCCTCCAGGGTGGTGGCGTAGTCGGAGTCGGTGTGGCCGACGGCGGCGATCACGCCGAGGTCGGTGAGCATCCGTACCGAGTCCAGGCCGCCGGGCAGTTCGGGGGCGAGGGTGACCATCCTGGCGTGGCCGCGGGCGGCGTCGACGAGCTTGCGGACCAGGGCGGGGTCGGGGTCGCGCAGCAGGTCGGGGCGGTGGGCGCCGCAGCGGTTGTGGGAGATGAACGGGCCCTCGAAGTGGATGCCGGCCAGGACGCCGTCCTCGACGAGTTCGGAGAGGACGTGCGCCTGGCGGGCGACCTCGTCGATCTCGCCGGTGACGGTGGAGGCGATCGTGGTGGTGGTGCCGTGTTCCAGGTGGGTCCGGGCGGCCAGCAGCGCCTCCTCGGCGATGCCGGAGGCGTAGGAGGCGCCGCCGCCGCCGTGGACGTGCAGGTCGACGAAGCCGGGGACGACGGTGTACCCGGTCAGGTCGAGGTCGCCGGGTTCGGTGTCGCCGCCGAGGCCGGCGATGCGCTCGCCCCCGACGGCGAGGCGGTCGCCCTCGACGACGCCGCCGGGCAGGACCAGGCGGGCGCCGGCCAGGGTGATGCGGTCACGGTCCGCGGTGGTCACGCGGTCACCTCCATTGTGAGCAGATCCCAGGCGAGCAGGCCCGCGCCCAGGGACGCGGCGGTGTCTTTGAGCATGGCGGGTACGACCTTCGGGGGCATCTGGAAGGTCAGTCGCTCGGTGACGGCCGCGCGCAGCGGAGTGAAGAGCGTGTCGCCGGCCTCGGCCAGCCCGCCGCCGACGATCACCGTGGACGGGTCGAGCAGGCTCTGGGCCAGCACGATGCCGTCCGCGAGGGCGTCGACGGCCTGCTGCCAGACCGCGAGGGCGCGGTCGTCCCCGGCGTCCACCGCGGCGGCGCAGGATGCCGCGTCGGCGTCGGGGTCGCCGCTGGCCTCGGCCCAGGCGCGGGAGACGGCGGAGGCGGAGGCCAGTGTCTCCAGGCAGCCGCGGGCGCCGCAGCCGCACGGCGGTCCGCCCGGGCGGACCACGACGTGGCCGATCTCGCCGCCGTAGCCGTGCGCGCCCGCCTCGATCCGGTCGCCGATGCCGATCGCGCCGGCGATGCCGGTGCCGAGGGCGATGAACAGGAAGCGGTCGACGCCGCGGCCGGCTCCGAGTCGGCCCTCGGCCAGGCCGCCGGAGCGCACGTCGTGGCCGAGGGCCACCGGCATCGGGCCGCCGTCCGGTCCGGCCAGGCGCTCGCCGAGGAGCTTGCGCAGCGGGAGGTCGCGCCAGCCGAGGTTGGCGGAGAAGACCGCGATGCCGTTCTTCTCGTCGATCGTGCCCGGGACGGCGACGCCGGCCGCGAGCGGGGCGACGCCGAAGCGGCTGCGGCCCTCGTCCGCCAGGTCGGCGGCGAAGTCGAGGATGGCGGCGACGACGGCGTCCGTGCCGTGCTCCCGCCCGGTCGGTCGGCGTGCTTCGAACAGCACGGAGCCGTCCTGGGCGAGCAGCGCGGCCTTCATGCCGGTGCCGCCTACATCGAGTGCGATGACGTGCTTCACGGAGGACAGTTTCCCTTGGGCGGGTAGAAGAGGTCTAGTCCAGTTGTCGGATTGGTCTGGTCCATACTGGGTGAGCTTTGTCGCAGCTGCGGGGGTGTGCGGGGCTTTGCGCCCGGGGGCGGGGCCGGGTGCCGAACGGGATGTGCGGGGTGGGGGCGGGGGTTTTGTTGCGCATTGTGCAATGACTCCGCGCACTTCGATAACTACCGGGGCGACCCCGGTCGGTGGTGTGGACCGGTGGTCGGCGGGTTTGGCAGTGTTGCGCCTCCCCCCGCCGGATTTCCCCCGATCCGGTCGACGTACATCCACGTTCATCCCCCCGAAGGCGGTACCCGCGTTGAACAGGCGCGTCCACGTTCCCACCCGTGTGCTCGGCGGTGCGCTGGCCGGAGCACTGGTCCTCACCGCGGTCAGTGCCTGCGGCGGGCAGGACGACGGACCGGTCACCCTCAGGCTGGTCGCCGCCGACTACGGGGAGAGCCCCGAGACGAGCTCCCAGCACTACTGGGACACCGTCGCCAGGGACTTCGAGGCCGCGAACCCCGGGATCAAGGTCAGCGTCGAGGTGGACAGCTGGACCGAGATCGGCAAGAAGGTCGAGGACATGATCGCGGCCGGCAAGTCGCCGGACCTGCTCCAGACCGGCGGCTTCGCGGACCAGGTCGCGGCGGACCGGCTCTACCCGGCCTCCGACGTGCTCTCGGTGGACACCCAGGCCAGGTTCCTGGACACCTTCGCCCACGCCGGGCAGGTGCTCGGGACGCAGTACGGCATCCCGTTCGTCTCCTCGTCGCGGGTGCTCTTCTACAACAAGGCGATGTTCCGGCAGGCCGGGATCACCCAGCCGCCCGCCACCTGGAACGAACTGCGGCAGGACGCGGAGAAGATCAAGGCCAAGGTGCCGGGGGTGACCCCGTACGGGCTGCCGCTGGGGCCGGAGGAGGCGCCGGCCGAATCGATGCTGTGGACGCTGAGCGGCGGCGGCAGCATCTCCGACGACGTCGGCAACTACACCATCGACAGCGCCCAGAACCAGGCGACCTTCGGCTGGCTGAAGAGCAACCTGGTGAGCACCGGGCTGACGTACCCGGACCCGGGCAGGATGAACCGCACCCCGGTGTTCCAGGACTTCGCCGCCGGGAAGGTCGCGATGCTGAACGGGCACCCGACGCTGCTGCGGATGGCGACCGCCGGGAAGATCGACTTCGGGACGGCGCCGATCCCCAAGAAGGACGGCGTCGGGCGGACCGGGAGCCTCGGGGTCGCCGACTGGATGATGGCGTTCAAGGCGAACGGGCACAAGAACGAGATCAAGAAGTTCCTGTCCTTCGTCTACGGCAAGGACAACCAGCTGAAGTTCGACGAGCAGTACAACCTCCTGCCGGTCACCCAGGACGCCTTCGCCCAGATGTCGTCGGACCCCAAGCACGAGGACCTCAAGCAGTTCGCGGTCGGGCTGGCCAACGCGAGCTTCTACCCGTTCGGCGACCCGGCCTGGGGCGAGGTCAGCAACGGGATCAAGGCGGGGATCGGGCAGGCCGTCACCGGCGATCCCAAGCAGGTGCTCGGGGGACTGCAGGACGCGGCGGTGAAGGAAGCGGCCAAGGTCCGCAAGTAGGACCGGGGACCGGGGCGGGGCCGGGACCCGCCCCGGCCCCGCTGGGGGTGCTGCTTCAGGGGAGCGTGATGGCGTAGGCCTTGCGGAGGGTCTCGTGGACCGTCCAGGTGGTGCGGTCGCCCTCGCGCAGGACCGCGCAGTCGCCGGGGCCGACCTCCAGGGTCGGGCCGCCCTCGATCTCGATGGTGGCCCGGCCGCTGAGCACCACGAACATCTCGTCCGCCTCCACGTCGGTGACCACACCGGGGGTGATCTGCCAGAGACCGCGCAGGTGGCGGCCGTCGGCCGACTCGGACAGCACCTTGCCGGTGACCTCGGGGGAACCGGAGACGACCTGGGACGGGTCCAGCGGGTCGGGGTCGAGGTCGGCGGTGGGGACGTGCAGGGCGAAGCTGGGCGTGGTCATGGGGGTGACGGTAGCCGGGCGCGGGGAGCGGTGGGGCGAGCAGGGTGTGTCGGGGTTGCGCGCGAGAATGACACTCCGTAGCGGTGGACGGAGGTGGTTCCGGTGGGCGAACCGGGTGGGCTGAGTGAGCGGGAGCGGGCGGTGCTGGCGCTGGAAGGGCGGCAGTGGCGTACGGCGGGGGCCAAGGAGCGGGCGATCCGGGAGGAGCTGGGGCTCTCCTCGACGCGGTACTACCAGGTGCTGAACGCTCTGCTGGACCGGGAGGCGGCGTTGGCGCACGCGCCGGTGCTGGTGAATCGGTTGCGGCGGATTCGCGAGGCCCGGCGGGGGGCCCGGTGACGGGACGGCTCCAGGGAGGACGGCCGGGCGCCGGGTGGGTGCGGAGGGGGCGGTCCGGGGTAGGGGCTTCGGTATGGGTTTTGAAGAGATGTTCGTGCCGGGGACCGAGGCCGGCCGGGACGGGGTGCGGGCCGTCCTGGCGGCGCCCGGGGACGCCGTGATCGGGTTGGACTTCGACGGGACCTTGGCGCCGATCGTGGCGGATCCGGGGCGGGCGCGGGCGCATCCGGGGGTGGTGGGAGCTCTCCGGCGGCTGGGCTCGGTGGTGGGGGCCGTGGTGGTGGTGACGGGCCGGCCGGCCGCGGTGGCGGTGGAGTACGGGGGGTTCGCGGGGCTGCCGGGGGTGGTGGTGCTGGGGCACTACGGGGCCGAGCGGTGGGAGGACGGGAAGCTCTCGGCGCCGGAGGCGCATCCGGGGGTGGCGCGGGTGCGGGACGTGCTGCCGGTGGTGCTGGAGCGGGTCGGGGCGCCCGAGGGGACGTGGGTGGAGGACAAGGGGCGGTCGGTGGCCGTGCACACCCGGCGGACGGCGGCGCCCGAGGAGGCGCTGCAGCTGCTGCGGGCGCCGGTGGGGGACCTGGCGGCCGAGCACGGGCTGGTGGTGGAGCCCGGGCGGCTGGTGCTGGAGCTGCGGCCGCCGGGGGTGGACAAGGGGGCGGCGCTGACCGGGTTCCTGCGGGAGCGGGGGGCCCGTGCGGTGCTCTACGCGGGGGACGACCTGGGGGACGTGGCGGCCTTCGCCGCGGTGGAGAAGCTGCGGGGCGAGGGCGTGGCCGGGGTGCTGGTGTGCGCCGGTGCGGTGGGGGACGCGCCGGTGCGGGAGCTGGCCGACCGGGCGGATCTGGTGGTCGCCGGGCCGGAGGGGGTGGTGGAGCTGCTGGGGGCTCTCGGGGAGGCGCTCACAGGGCGTTGAGCTGGTCCAGGAACCACTGCTGCGGGGGGAGCGCGGTGGCCGCCGCGGCCAGGCGGCCGGTGCGGTCGGCGCGCTCCTTCGGGTCCATGGTGAGAGCGGCGTGGAGGGCGTCGGCGGTGGCGATGACGTCGTAGGGGTTGACGGTGAGGGCGTCGTCCTTGAGTTCGGCGTGGGCGCCGGCCTCGCGGGAGAGGACGAGGGCGCAGCCGTTGTCGGAGACCACCGGGACCTCCTTGGCGACCAGGTTCATGCCGTCGCGGATGGGGTTGACCAGGGCGACGTCGGCCAGGCGGTAGGCGGCGAGCGAGCGCGGGAAGTCGTCGTCGACGTGGAGGAGCAGCGGCTGCCAGGCGGGGGTGGCGAATTCGGCGTTGATCTCGTCGGCGAGGCGCTGGACGGTGGCCGTGTAGTCGCGGTACTCGGCCAGGTCGGTGCGGGAGGGGTAGGCGAAGGCGATGTGCACCACCCGGTCGTGCCACTCGGGGCGGGTGCGGAGCAGGTGCCGGTAGGCCTGGAGGCCGCGGACGATGTTCTTGCTCAGCTCGGTGCGGTCGACCCGGACGATGGTGCGGCGGTCGCCGACGGTCCGGCGGAGGGCGGCGAGGCGTTCGTCGACGTCGGGGCGGTGGGCGCGTTCGCGCAGGAAGCCGGCGTCGGCGCCGAGGGCGTGGACGCCGAGGCCCGTGGTGCGGCCGTCGAGGGTGACGGTGAGCGCGTCGTGGTCGACGGTCGCGTCCAGGAGGTCCTCGCAGCAGGCGGCGAAGGCGCGGGCCCAGCGTTCGGTCAGGAAGCCGGCCCGGTCGGCGCCCAGGATGCCGGTGAGGACGGCCCGGGCGACGTCGTCGGGCAGCATCCGGTAGTACTCGGGCGGGGCCCAGGGGGTGTGCGAGAAGTGGCCGATCCGCAGGTCGGGGCGGGCCGCCCGGAGCAGGGCCGGGACCAGGGAGAGGTGGTAGTCCTGGACGAGGACCGCGGCGTTCGGGGCGGCCTCGGCGGCCAGGGCCTCGGCGAAGGCCTCGTTGTACGCCCGGTAGGCGGCCCACTCGGTGCGGAAGCCGGCGTCGAAGGCGGGTGCCGTGGGGGTCGCGTAGAGCAGGTGGTGGACGAACCACAGGGTGGAGTTGGCGACGCCGTTGTAGGCGCGGGCGAAGGTCTGCGGGTCGATGTCCAGCATCCGTACGGCCTGGCCGCCGACCTCGTGGCCGGCCAGGTCGAGGCGGCCCCGCGGCGCCTCGGCGGCGGCTCTGCGGTCGGCGTCGTTGAGGGCGGCGCAGACCCAGACGGCGTTCGGGTCCGCGATGGCGGAGAGGCCGGAGACCAGTCCGCCGCCGCCGCGGCGCAGGGTCAGCGTGCCGTCGTCGGCGGTGCTGAAGGACACCGGTCCCCGGTTGGAGGCAACCAGGACGGGGGCGGTGCCGGTCGCGCTCGAACGGTTGGTCGTGAGATCGCCCATGGTTGGGATGTTGCCGGGGGTTCGGGGCGGCAAACCCCTCAATGACGGGTCGCGTATTCGGGGACGGTGTGCATCGGGGGGCGTTCCAGGGCGGTCACCGGGTGGGTGTGGGCGGTGAAGGCGCGGGTTTCCGGGTCGCGGGTGAACTGGGTGAGCTGGGGGTGGACGAGGTCGGCGGAGGCCTTGAGGCGGTGGGTGCGGTCGAGGCGTTCCAGGGCGGTCCGGTAGATGGTGGCGGCCATCCGGCCGAGGGCCTGGCCGTCCTGGTGGCGGTGGTGCCGGACGCCGACGTCCACCTGGGCCAGGGCGTCCAGGCCGGCCAGTTCCAGGGCGTCGACCAGCAGGCCGAGTTCGACGCCGTAGCCGGTGGGGAAGGGCAGCCGTTCGAGCAGTGAGCGGCGGGCCGCGTACTCGCCGCCGAGGGGCTGGACGAAACCGGCGAGTTCCGGCCAGTGGAGGTTGAGCAGGGGCCGGGCGACGAGTTCGGTGACCCGGCCGCCGCCGGCGGGCAGGACGGCGCCCTCGGATTCCAGCGGGCGGTCGTACATGGCCTTGACCAGCTGGATGGACTCGTCGGTCAGCAGCGGGCCGAGGATGCCGGAGACGAGGGACGGGTCGAATTCGCGCAGGTCGGCGTCGACGAAGCAGACGATGTCGCCGCGGGTGACCAGCAGCGAGCGCCAGAGCACCTCGCCCTTGCCGGGGACGGCGGGCAGCCGGGGCAGGACGGCGTCGCGGTGCTCGACCCGGGCGCCGGCCTCGGCGGCGACGGCGGCGGTGGCGTCGGTGGAGCCCGAGTCGACGACGACGAGTTCGTCGACGAGCGGGAGGCGTTCCATCAGCTCGCGGCGGATGGTGCGGACGATGTCGCCGACGGTGGCCTCCTCGTCCAGGGCGGGGAGGACCACGCTGACGGTGCGGCCGGTGCGTTCCTTGGCGGCGAGGAGGGTGCGGACCGGCCGGTCGGCCGCGCTCCAGGAGCGGCGGCGCAGCCAGGACGCCGCCTGCGGGAGGAGCTCGGGAATCGGTTCGGCGGGCACGGAGGTCTCCTCGGCGGGGTCGGTGGGACGGGTCATCTCGCGTGGCGGACGGACCCGTTCAGGATTGACGCCTTCGGATACAGTCTTCGTACAGCGGTCGGACCTTTGCACGCCGGGGTCGCCGTTGAGCATCACCACAATTTCACAAGCTCATCCAGAGGGACTGAGGGAACGGCCCGTTGACGTCCCGGCAACCTTCCCGCGCGGCTGTCTGTCGACAGGCCCCGGCGGGACAGGTGCCAATTCCGGCCTGTGGCGCGACCGTGCCACGGGGAAGATGAGGAGAGAGGCCTCGCCATCATGGCTATCGACACCGCCGCACCCTCCCCCAGCCTTCGGCCGGGGGGACCCCCGCCCGTCGACCTCGGCCCCGCCGCCGCGCTGTCCTGTCGCGAGTGCGGCACCCGCTTCCCGCTCGGCCCCAGCTTCGCCTGCCTGGAGTGCTTCGGCCCGCTGGAGATCGCCTACGAGTTCGGCAGCGAGGGCGCCGAGGAGCTGCGCAAGCGGATCGAGGCCGGTCCGGCGTCCATCTGGCGGTACGCGCCGCTGCTGCCGGTTCCGGCCGACGTGGCGTCGAAGCCCAATCTGAACCCGGGGTGGACCCCGCTGGTGAAGGCGGACAACCTGGGCCGGGAGCTCGGTTTCACCGCCCAGCTGCACGTCAAGGACGACTCCGGGAACCCGACGCACTCGTTCAAGGACCGGGTGGTCGCCTGCGCGATCGAGGCGGCCCGGGCGTTCGGGTACACCACGCTGTCCTGCTCCTCCACCGGCAACCTGGCCGGCGCGGTGGGGGCGGCGGCGGCCCGGGCCGGGTTCCGGTCCTGCGTGTTCATCCCGCACGACCTGGAGCAGGGCAAGGTCGTCATGGCCGGGGTGTACGGCGGCGAGCTGGTCGGCATCGAGGGCAACTACGACGACGTGAACCGCTTCTGCTCGGAGCTGATCGGCGATTCGGCCGGCGAGGGCTGGGGCTTCGTCAACGTGAACCTGCGGCCGTACTACGGCGAGGGTTCCAAGACGCTGGCGTACGAGATCTGCGAGCAGCTCGGTTGGCGGCTGCCGGAGCAGATCGTGATCCCGATCGCCTCGGGCTCGCAGCTGACGAAGATCGACAAGGGCCTCCAGGAGCTGATCAGGCTCGGCCTGGTCGAGGACCGGCCGTACCGGATCTTCGGTGCCCAGGCCGAGGGCTGCTCGCCGGTGTCGGCCGCGTTCAAGGCCGGCCGGGACGTGATCAAGCCGGTCAAGCCGGACACCATCGCCAAGTCGCTGGCGATCGGCAACCCGGCCGACGGCCCGTACGTGCTGGACATCGCCCGCCGCACCGGTGGCGCGGTGGAGGACGTCACGGACGCCGAGGTCGTGGCGGCGATCCGGCTGCTGGCGCGGACCGAGGGCATCTTCGCCGAGACCGCGGGCGGGGTGACCGTCGGCGTGCTGAAGAAGCTGGTCGAGACCGGGCAGCTGGATCCGGCCAAGGAGACCGTCGCGATCAACACCGGCGACGGCCTGAAGACCCTGGACGCCGTCTCCGACGCCGGGATGACCGCCGTCATCCGCCCGACGCTGGACTCGTTCCGCGCCGCCGGCCTCGCGTCCGCCTGAACCACCCGATCGGCCCCGCCCCCGCAAGGAGAGTCATGAGCGCCAACGTCCGCATTCCCACCATCCTCCGCACCTACACCGACGGTGCCGCCGTGGTGACCGCCGAGGGTGCCACCCTGGCCGAGGTCGTCGCCGACCTGGAGAAGAACCACCCGGGCATCTCGGCCCGCATCCTGGACGACACCGGCAAGCTGCGCCGCTTCGTGAACGTCTACGTGAACGACGACGACGTGCGTTTCGCCGAGGGCCTGGCGACCGAGATCGAGGACGGCGCCGGCATCTCGATCATCCCGGCGGTGGCCGGCGGCTGCTGAGCCTTCGCGACCAACCCGCGGTCGCCCGCGCGTACGGAATTCCGTTTCCCGTATGCGCGGGCGACCGCTGGCATTCCGGCCGGAATATTTCCCGGTCGAGTCGGAGTAGAGTGTGGCTCGGTTGGGAACAGGGTTTCCCTTTCGGCCCCCGCAGTGCTCGGCCCGGGGGCGTCCGGCCGGCGGGACCGGCCCGTGAAACATGTCAGGCGGATGTCAGAATTCCCGCGGACATTTGAGTAATTCGTCCGCTATGTCCGGCGTGAAATGCCGAGATTATTCCGATTCGGCCCGTCCTGTCCCTTGACATCGAGGCGGAATTACCGGTGGCTGGCCCTGTTGCAGAGGGCGTCGATCCGGATACATTCAGCGGCGGTCGACGCAATCACCCGCTCGCCGGAAGCCGCCTGGCGTCCTGCACGGAGGGTTGCGGCGTGCACGGCTGCGCCCAGGGGGGGTTCCCCGGGCCGGCCTTCAACCAACCCGGGCCCGCGACCTGCGGGCGCGTGAAGGGCCAGCACAGCACTAGGGGAGTTCGGAATGGCTCAGGGCACCGTCAAGTGGTTCAACGCGGAGAAGGGCTACGGCTTCATCGCGGTCGACGGTGGTGCGGACGTCTTCGTCCACTACAGCGCGATCCAGATGGACGGCTACCGCACCCTCGAGGAGGGCCAGCGGGTCGAGTTCGAGATCTCTCAGGGACAGAAGGGCCCGCAGGCGGACATGGTCCGCGCCGCGGTCTGACCCCTTCCGACCCCAGGAGCTCGGCGCGGCCCTGCGGCTGGTGACCTCTCGCTTCTCGACGGGCCCGTGCGACTCGTGTCGCACGGGCCCGTCGGCGTTCCCGGGCGGCCCCGGCGGCGGCTCGCGGATTGCCGATTGGGCTTGCACTCGCCCACCCGGAGTGCTAATCATTGGCGTTAGCACTCACAGTGTGAGAGTGACAGCGGACCGGGTCGGTGAGGCCCCCGGGAGCGGAGGGAATGGACCTCCGCGCACCAGGGCCGTCCGTCGCGGGCACCCCTTGGTCCGAGCAGTCGACCGTGTCCCGGAGGACCACTTCTGATGGCCAAGATCATCGCCTTTGATGAGGAAGCTCGCCGCGGCCTTGAGCGTGGCATGAACCAGCTCGCCGACGCGGTGAAGGTCACGCTCGGCCCCAAGGGCCGCAACGTCGTGCTGGAGAAGAAGTGGGGCGCCCCCACGATCACCAACGACGGTGTCTCCATCGCCAAGGAGATCGAGCTCGAGGACCCGTACGAGAAGATCGGTGCGGAGCTCGTCAAGGAGGTCGCCAAGAAGACGGACGACGTCGCGGGTGACGGCACCACCACCGCCACCGTGCTCGCCCAGGCCCTGGTTCGCGAGGGTCTGCGCAACGTCGCCGCCGGCGCCAACCCGATGGCCCTGAAGCGCGGCATCGAGAAGGCCGTCGCCGCCGTCTCGGACCAGCTGCTGGCCCAGGCCAAGGATGTGGAGACCAAGGAGCAGATCGCCTCCACCGCCTCCATCTCGGCCGCCGACACCCAGATCGGCGAGCTCATCGCCGAGGCCATGGACAAGGTCGGCAAGGAAGGCGTCATCACCGTCGAGGAGAGCAACACCTTCGGTCTGGAGCTCGAGCTCACCGAGGGCATGCGCTTCGACAAGGGCTACATCTCCGCCTACTTCGCCACCGACCTGGAGCGCATGGAGGCGACGTTCGAGGACCCGTACATCCTCATCGCCAACTCCAAGATCGGCTCGGTCAAGGACCTGCTCCCGCTGCTGGAGAAGGTCATGCAGAGCGGCAAGCCGCTGGTCATCATCGCCGAGGACGTCGAGGGCGAGGCCCTGTCGACCCTGGTCGTGAACAAGATCCGTGGCACCTTCAAGTCCGTCGCCGTCAAGGCCCCGGGCTTCGGTGACCGCCGCAAGGCCATGCTCGGCGACATCGCCATCCTCACCGGTGGCACCGTCATCTCCGAGGAGGTCGGCCTCAAGCTGGAGAACGCCGGCATCGACCTGCTGGGCACCGCCCGCAAGGTGGTCATCACCAAGGACGAGACCACCATCGTCGACGGTGGCGGCGACAGCGAGCAGGTCGCGGGCCGCGTCAACCAGATCCGCGCCGAGATCGAGAACAGCGACTCGGACTACGACCGCGAGAAGCTCCAGGAGCGCCTCGCCAAGCTGGCCGGCGGCGTGGCCGTCATCAAGGCCGGCGCGGCCACCGAGGTGGAGCTCAAGGAGCGCAAGCACCGCATCGAGGACGCCGTCCGCAACGCCAAGGCCGCCGTCGAGGAGGGCATCGTCGCCGGTGGTGGCGTCGCCCTGCTGCAGGCCGGTGTCGCCTTCGACAAGCTGGAGCTGGACGGCGACGAGGCCACCGGTGCCAACATCGTCAAGGTCGCGCTGGAGGCCCCGATCAAGCAGATCGCGACCAACGCCGGCCTGGAGGGTGGCGTCGTGGTGGAGAAGGTGCGCAACCTCCCCGCCGGTCACGGCCTGAACGCGGCCACCAACACCTACGTCGACCTGATCGCCGAGGGCATCATCGACCCGGCCAAGGTCACCCGCTCCGCGCTGCAGAACGCCGCCTCCATCGCGGCGCTGTTCCTCACCACCGAGGCCGTCATCGCCGACAAGCCGGAGAAGGCCGCCGCGGCCGCCGGCGGCGGCATGCCGGGCGGTGACATGGACTTCTGATCCTGATCGCTTCGATCGGATCGGTTGGACCTCGTCCGTGTGGGCGGTTCCCTTCGGGGGGCCGCCCACACGGCGTTTCGGCGGTCCGGGTGTTCCGGGCGTTCCGGGTGTTCCGGGCGTTTCGGCGTTCCGGACGTGTCGACGGAGAATGGACGGATGGCTGCTGACGACATCGAGACCGCCCTGCACAACGCGCGGGCACTGATCCTGGCCGACCTCACCGCGCGGGACGTGGCGGACGCCGCCGTCGTCTCGCTGGTGGAACAGGCCGTGACGCACCGCCGCTGGTGGCTGGAGCAGTGGCCGGACGGCACCGAGTACGTGCTCGGGCTGGTCGCCCAGGACGTCCAGGACGCGCTGCTGGAGGCGTACGGGCGCTGGCCGCTGTGCGCCGACTGCGCGGCCGACGGGGACCCGCACGCCCTCGGCGTGGAGCCCGAGCTGGGGCCGGACCCGCACTGGGTGTGCGGCAAGCAGGGCGCGGTGGTGGCACCCGTGGGGAAGCTCGCGTAGACCCGTGCGTACGGTGGCGGCATGAGGCGCTGGGTGTGGGGTGCGGTGGGCGGGTGCTGCGGGCTCGGGCTCTGGTGGGCCGCGGTGGAGCTGTCGGGGGCCGGCCAGGACGCGTGGTGGGCCGTGGTGGGTCGCCTGCCCGCGGTGCCGGCGGGGATGGCCGCCGCGGACCGGGTGCTCGCGCGGCGGGGCTGACGGGCGTCAGAGGGCGCCGAGTTCGGCCGTCAGATTGGTCCGCGCGGCGGCCGTGAAGCGCTCGCGGGCGGCGGGGGTGCGGTAGAGCGCGGGCAGGGCGAGCAGATGGCGCAGGACGGCGGCCCGGCCGGCCGAGAAGTCCGGCGCGGGGACGAAGCCGTACTCCTCGCGGACGGCGGCCGCGTACGCCGCGTACGCCTCGGGGCTGCCGCCGAGGACGGCGAGGTCCGCGTCGCAGAGCACCTCGCCGTTGCGGTCGCCGGGCGCCGGGTCGTGGCCGACGGTGAGCAGCACGAGGCGCTCGACCTCGGCGACCCGCTCGGCGGGCAGTCCGGCGGCGGTCAGCGCGCGGACGGCCAGGGCGGCGCTGCGCTCCTCGTTCTCGGTGCGGTCGGGGCGGTAGACGGCGTCGTGGAACCAGGCCGCGAGCCGGACGGCCTCCGGGTCGTCGGCGTGCCCGGCCAGCTCGTCGACGTGTTCCAGCACGGCGTGCAGGTGGGTGACGGTGTGGTAGCGGCGCTGCGGCTCCGACCAGCGGCGCAGCAGCTCCCGGCCGTACGGTTCGGGCTCGACGGCGGCCCCGCAGCGGGTCAGCAGCGCGGTCCAGGCGGCGAGCAGGCCTTCGGTGAGCGGGCCTTCGCCGAGCGGCCGGTGCCCGGGGGTGGACGGTCGGTGCCCGGCGGACTGCCGGTGCGCGGCGGCGGACGGGTCGTGCTCGGTGGTCGGCATGGCGACCATTGTGGCGGCCCGGCCGGGCGCTGGACCTATAGGTAGGTTGACGATATATGTAGTCGTATGACTGAACGCTCCATGCAGGAGCCCACGCTGCTGCTGCTCACCGCGCTGGCCGATGCCCCGCGGCACGGCTACGCGCTCATCCAGGAGATCGCCGCGATCTCCGACGGCCGGGTCAGGATGCGCACCGGCACGCTCTACGGGGCGCTCGACCGGCTGCTGGGCCAGGGCCTGATCGAGGTCGCCGCCGAGGAGGTGGTGGACGGCCGCGCCCGGCGCAGCTACGCGCTGACCGGGGCCGGCCGGGACGCGCTGGCCGCCGAGGCGGAGCGGCTGCGGGCGGTGGCCACCGAGGCCGAGCGCCGGCTCAGCAGGATCCGGTCGATGCTGCCGGGCAAGGCCGGGTCGCAGGGGCGGCCCGCGGCGGGGGGAGGCCTCTCATGAGCACGCCGGCGATCGGCGCGGCGCCCTCGGCGGTGCTGCGGGCCGCGCTCCAGCTCTACCCGGAGCGGTACCGCCGCGAGCGCGGCGAGGAACTGGCCGAGGTGTTCGCCGACACGACCGCGGCCGGCGGCCGGCTGGCGGTCGCCCGGGAGGTCCTCGGCCTGGCGGTGTACGGGCTGCGGGTGCGGCTCGGACTGACCGGGGCCTCGCCGGCCGGGCGGCTGCTGGCGCTGCTCGCGCCGATGCTCGCCGGGGCGGTGGCCGGGGCGGCGCTGGCGGCCTGGCTGACCACGGCGGACCGGGTCGCCAACCGGTTCGCCTGGGACGACTCGTTCGGGACCCGGTTCGCGATGTTCTGCCCGCCGGTGGCCGCCGCGCTGCTGGTGGTGGCGGCCCTCCTGGGACGGTGGGCGGCGGTGCGGGGCAGCGCGCTGATCCTGGGCGCGTCGGCGCTGTACGAGCTGGGGGGTGCCGTGTGGCACGACCTGGCGGACGCCGCGCTGTACCCCGGATTCGACCTGTGGTGGAGCGGCTACATCGGGATGGCCACGCTGCCGTTCGTCGGGGCCGCGCTGCTGCTGGTCGCGGCGCCGACCGACCTGCTGCCCCGGCCGACCTGGCGCACGGGCGGCCTGGTGCTGGCCTCGGTGGCGGTGGGCGCACTGCTGGAGGCGGCCCAGAACTGGGACGACACCAACTTCCCGCTGGACCTGGGGTGGGTCGTGGTGATGCTGATCGTGCCGCTGCTGCTGACCCTCGCCGGGCTGCGCGGGCGGATGGCGCCGGCGGCGGCGGGGGCGGCGGTGCTGGTGCTGACCGGCCCCGGCTGCCTGTTCAACATCTGGCGCGAGTCCCGCGGGGTGTCGCACCTGCTCCCGGTGGCGGCGCCGACGGTGGCCGTGCTGCTGCTGGTGGCGGTCGCGGTGCACCGGTTCGGGCGGCGGGAGGCGGTCGGGGCGGTCCAGGGGCCGGCCTGACCGGGAGGAGCGGGGAGGCCGTTTCCGGGTGACCGGAACGGCCTCCTCGGAGTTTCCGGGGGCGGACGGATGTGGCAGGCTGTCGAATATGTCTAGACCAATTTTCGAAGTCATCGCGCTGACGCCCCAGGACGCCCAGGCCGCCGAGTCGGGCGGCGCCGACCGGCTCGAACTGGTCACCGACATGGCCGCCGACGGGCTCACCCCGTCCGTCGAGGACTTCGGCCGGATCCGGGCCGCCGTCCGCATCCCGCTGCGGGTCATGCTGCGGATCCGGGACGGCTTCGCCCCCGGCGACGTGGACGGGCTGTGCGCCCGGGCCGCCGCGCTGCGGGCCGAGGGGGCCGAGGAGTTCGTCCTCGGCTTCCTCGACGCCGACGGCGCCGTCGACCTGGCCGCCACCACGGCCGTCGCCGGGGCGATCGCCGGCTGCCGCTGGACCTTCCACCGGGCCATCGACCACAGCGCCGACCGGGCCGCCCTGCGGGCCGCCGTCGGCGGGCTGCCCGGCCTGGACACCTTCCTCACCTCCGGCGCGGCCGCCGGGGTGGACGCCGGGCGCGAGGTGCTGTCGGCCGAGCTGGCCCGGGCCGGCGAGCCCGGCTACCGGCAGCGGATCCTGATCGGCGGCGGCCTGCGGGCCGAACACCTGAAGGAGCTGCGGGCGGAGGGCTTCGACGCCTTCCACGTCGGCGGCGCGGTGCGGGTCGACGGCTGGCGGACGCCGGTGGACGCGGCCAAGGTCGCCGAGTGGCGGGCGCTGATCGACGCCTGAGCGCCCGCGGCGGGCGCCGTACCGCGCGCCCGTGCCGAGCGCCGCGCTGAGAGCCCGTGCCGAGTGCCGCGTCGGGAGCCCGTGCCGAGCGCCCGCGGTGGCTGGCCGCGGGCGGCCGAGGGCGGCCACCGGGCGAGAGGGCCGGTCCCCGGACCGGCCCTCTCGCGCGCTACCGCAACTGCTCCGGCAGCGGCTCGCCGTGCAGCACCGTCAGCCCGGAGACGGCACGGGTCAGCGCCACGTACAGCCGCCGCAGGCCGGTCCGCTCGTCCGGCTCCCCGGCGATCACCGCGGCCGGCTCGTCCAGCACCACGTAGTCGTACTCCAGGCCCTTGGCCAGCGAGGCCGGGACGAGGGTGAGCCGGGCCTCCGCGCTGGTCTCGGCGCCGGGGGAGAGGTGCGGCAGGCCCGCGGCGGTCAGCGCCTCGGCGAGCCGCGGGATGCGGGCGTCGGCCGCGATCAGGCCGGTCGAGCCCTCGTGCCCCAGCGCCTCCCGGCAGGCCGCCAGGACCGCCTCCGTGGTGTCCTCGTCGGCGACCCGGCGGATCGTCAGCGAGCCCGGGGCCTCGCGGACCGAGGAGGCCGGGGCCAGGCCGGGGGCGATCGCCGGGAGCAGCCGGGAGGCGTACGCGATGACCTCCTCCGGCACCCGGAAGCCCTTGGTCAGCTCCTCGATGTGCGCCTCCGGCTTGCCCAGGTGGCGCAGCGCCTCCGGCCAGCTCGCCGTCGCCCACGGGGTGGTGCCCTGGGCGAGGTCGCCGAGGACGGTCGCCGAGCCGGTGGTGCAGCGCCGGCCCACCGCGCGGTACTGCATCGGGGAGAGGTCCTGGGCCTCGTCCAGCACCACGTGCCCCAGCGAGGGGGTGCGCTGCACCAGGTCGGTCGCCTCGTCCACCAGGACGGCGTCGGCCGCCGTCCAGCGGGCGGTCCGCACCGAGCGGTCGGGCTTGGGCCGGAGCACCGCCTGCTGCTCCTCCGGCGTCAGCACGCCCTCGGCGCACGCGGCCAGGAACTCCGGCTCGCAGAGCAGCCGCAGGACGACCTTCGCCGGATCCACGGCCGGCCAGCACTCCTTGACCACCGCCTTGACGGCGCTGTTGCGGGCCACCGCGTCCTGCACCCGGTCGTCCGGGGCCTCGCCGCCCTGCTCCATCTTCAGCAGCACGGCGTGCGCGATGCGCTGCGGGAGGGCGTCCCGCGCCGCGCCGTAACGGACCTCACGGCCCTTCAACTCCTCGATGATCTCGGCCAGTTCGTACACCGGCACGCGCCAGCGGCGGGAACCGCGGACCACCACGCAGGGCTCGGTGGGCAGGGTGATGCCCGAGCGCACCGCCCGGCGCAGCACCTCGGCCATCCGGGCGTCGCCCTTCAGCCGGGCCGCCCGCGGGTCGTCCTCGCCCCTCACCTCGACGTGCCCGACCAGCTGCTGCACGGTGGCCTGGGCGACGTCCAGCTCGCCGAGGGCCGGGAGCACCTGCTCGATGTAGGACAGGAAGGCGTTGTTCGGCCCGATCACCAGGGTGCCGGTGCGGGCGAGGCGCTCGCGGTGCGCGTACAGCAGGTAGGCGACGCGGTGCAGGCCGACGGCGGTCTTCCCGGTGCCGGGCGCCCCCTGGACGCAGATGGTGCCCGTGATGTCGGAGCGGACGATCTCGTCCTGCTCCGGCTGGATGGTGGCGACGATGTCGCGCATCGGGCCGACGCGGGGCTTCTCGATCTCGGCGGCCAGCAGGGCGGAGGCGGTGTCGTCCTCGGCCGGATCGCTGAGGTGCTCGTCCTCGTAGGCGGTGAGCTCGCCGCCGGTGTAGCCGAAGCGGCGACGGCGCTCGACGTCCATCGGCGCGGTGCGGCTGGCCCGGTAGAACGGCTGGGAGACCGGCGCGCGCCAGTCGATCACCATCGGGTCGCCGTCGGCGTCGTGGACGTGCCGGCGGCCGATGTAGAAGTTCTCCCCGCCTCCGCCCTCGCTCAGTTCCTCGCTGATCGCGTGGAGGTAGTCGAGGCGGCCGAAGAACAGCGGGGTGTGCGAGAGGTCGGCCAGTGCGGCGATCCTGGCCTCGATCTGGTTCTGGAGCACGAGGGCGGTGACCCAGGTGCCGGTCACGTCGCGGATGTCGAGCGACTCGACGTCCTCGCGCATGGCGCGCAGCGCGGCCCGGGACGCGGCCAGGTGGTCGCGTTCGCGCTGGAGGGGGTCGGTGATGGGGGTGGCGGGCACAGCGAACCTTCCCGGCTGCCCCGGTGGCGGGCGCAGCGGATCGTAGGAGCTCACGGTGGGCACGCCGACCGGTTGCCGTGCGGTCGGCACCTCCCCCGGCTGCCTGCGGGACTTCAGCAGGTACCACGGTTCGGGAGGGGGCAGACGGACGATCCTAGACCCGTCCGCCCGGCGGTTCCAGCCCGGCGGCTCCCGGGGCGGGCCCCTGCGGCGTCTGGGGGTTCCTCCCCGCGGTGTCTCGGGGTTCCTCCCTGCGGGGCGTCGGGGGCCGCCGTACACCGGCAGGACGACCCGTGCACCTGCGGATACGGCCTTTGGAGTGATGCCGTCGGCCGTCCGGGTGCCTACCGTTGAAGACATGAGCACCACGAACCGCATCCCCCGATCCGGCCCGGCCGGCGCCACCGCCGTCTCCGGGCGTCACCGCAATCCGCTGAGCACCGTCGTGCGCAACGTCGGCATCGCCCTGGACACCGCCGCGCGCGTGATCTTCCTCGGGCGCGACGGTGTCCGGTACTGAACGCGACGGTGACCGGTACGGAACCGGTGCCGGACAGCCGTCCTACAGCACGTCGTCCGCGTCGATGATCCGGTACGCGTAGCCCTGCTCGGCCAGGAAGCGCTGCCGGTGGGCGGCGAAGTCCTGGTCCACGGTGTCGCGGGCGACCACCGAGTAGAAGTGCGCCGCGTGGCCGTCCGCCTTCGGGCGCAGCACCCGGCCGAGGCGCTGGGCCTCCTCCTGGCGGGAGCCGAAGGTCCCGGAGACCTGGATGGCCACGGTGGCCTCGGGCAGGTCGATCGAGAAGTTCGCGACCTTGGAGACCACGAGGACGCCGATCTCCTTGTTCCGGAAGGCGTCGAAGAGCTTCTCGCGCTGGGCGTTGCTGGTCTCGCCCTTGATCACCGGGGCGTCCAGGGCCTCGCCGAGCTCGTCCAGCTGGTCGATGTACTGGCCGATGATCAGCGTCTGGTCCTTCTCGTGCTTCCTGACCAGCGCCTCCACCACCCGCCGCTTGGTCGCCGTGGTGGCGCAGAAGCGGTAGCGCTCCTCCGGCTCGGCGGTCGCGTAGGCGAGCCGCTCGGAGTCGGTCAGGGTGACCCGCACCTCGCAGCAGTTGGCGGGCGCGATGTAGCCCTGGGCCTCGATCTCCTTCCACGGCGCGTCGAAGCGCTTGGGGCCGATCAGGCTGAACACGTCGCCCTCGCGGCCGTCCTCGCGCACCAGCGTGGCGGTCAGGCCGAGCCGGCGGCGGGCCTGGAGGTCGGCGGTGAACTTGAACACCGGCGCGGGCAGCAGGTGCACCTCGTCGTAGACGACCAGGCCCCAGTTGCGGGCGTCGAACAGCTCCAGGTGGGCGTAGACGCCCTTCCGCTTGGTCGTCATCACCTGGTAGGTGGCGATGGTGACCGGGCGGATCTCCTTCTTCGTCCCGCTGTACTCGCCGATCTCGTCCTCGGTGAGCGAGGTGCGCTTGACCAGCTCGTGCTTCCACTGGCGGGCCGAGACGGTGTTGGTGACCAGGATCAGCGTGGTCGACTTGGCGTGCGCCATCGCGGCCGCGCCGACCAGCGTCTTGCCGGCGCCGCAGGGCAGCACGACCACGCCCGAGCCGCCGTGCCAGAAGCCCTCGACGGCCTGCGCCTGGTACGGGCGCAGCTGCCAGCCGTCCTCGTCCAGGTCGATCGGGTGCGCTTCGCCGTCCACGTAGCCGGCGAAGTCCTCGGCGGGCCAGCCGAGTTTGAGCAGCACCTGCTTGATCTGCCCGCGCTCGGAGGGGTGCACCACCACGGTGTCGGGGTCGACCCGGGCGCCGACCAGCGGGACGATCTTCTTCGAGCGCAGCACCTCCTCCAGCACCGGCCGGTCGGTGGTGGTGAGCACCAGCCCGTGGGTCGGGTGCTTGAGCAACTGGAGGCGGCCGTACCGGCCCATGGTGTCCGCCACGTCCACCAGCAGCGCGTGCGGCACCGGGTAGCGCGAGTACGTCACCAGGGCGTCCACCACCTGCTCGGCGTCGTGCCCGGCCGCCCGCGCGTTCCACAGGCCGAGCGGCGTCACCCGGTACGTGTGCACGTGCTCGGGCGCCCGCTCCAGCTCGGCGAACGGCGCGATGGCGCGACGGCAGTCGCCGGCCTTGGGGTGATCGATCTCCAGGAGAAGAGTTTTGTCGCTCTGGACGATGAGCGGTCCGTCGTTCACGCGGGGAAGCCCTCCACTGGCTGACAGGGTGGATTGACGCAGACCCTCCAGTGTCGCGCATTCCGCCGGGAGCGTGGGCGGGCCGGTTCCCTGGCGGCTACTTCCACTCGTAGAACTTGCCGGTGATCTTGCCTCCGGCGTCCGTCTCGAACTCGAAGACGCCGACGACGCCGTTGAGGCGCTCCAGGGCGGGCGAGGCGGTGGAGAAGAAGATCGCGCCGCGGAAGCTGGTGCCTCCGCCGTCGGTGAAGTGGCCGATGCCGCTGCCGTGCCAGCCGACGCCCTGGCCGTCGGCGGTCATGTCGACGCCCTGGCCCTCGCCGAACAGGCAGCCGTCGGAGCGCAGTTCGGATTCGTAGGTGGCGATGGTGCTGACGGCGGTGCCGTAGTAGCTGCCGGTGCCCTTGATGGACACCTCGACGACCGGGTGCCCGTCTCCGGCGGAGAGGACGCGTCGGCCGGTCTCCTCGGCCTGGATCTCACCGATCAATTCGCCGAGCATGGTGGGTGCCTCCTTGTCGGAATCCCCTGCTTCCGGACTACGCCGATGGGACCGGCCCGTCAATTACTTCGAGTGACCACGGTGCGTACTCGCTCGTTGAGCTGGCCATGAAGAAGTCGAAGCGTGTTCTCACCGCCCTCGCCCTGATGGGCTCGGCCTTCGCGGCCACCGCCTCCTCGGCCGGTTCGGCCCACGCCCTCGCGGGCATCGGCGAGGGGCCCGGCGGCCTGCTCGCGGCGCCCGGGTTCCTGCTGGCGGACACCGTCACCGGGGGCTCGATGCCGGTCGGGCAGGGGCAGATCGGCAGCCTGGCGGACAAGGCCGTCCAGGACAAGATGAAGGAGGCGCAGCAGGGGCACTGAGGCCCCGGACTCACTCGTCGAGTTCCGCGACGCCGGTGATGCGGTGCAGGGCGAAGGTGCGGAGTTCGTCGGCGTGGTGGTCGAAGGCGGTGACGAAGCCGCCTTCGACCTTGACCGGGTCGATGATGCGCTGGCTGGCGATGCCCTCGGCGTTGAGGTAGCCGATCCACATGCGCTCGCCGAGCAGGACGGCCGTCTGCAGGGCGGCCAGCGTCTCGGCGGCGGCGGTGCGGGGGAGCCGGCGCGGGTCGGAGGCGGGATCGCGGCGGGTGGCGGTGGCCGCGCGGTCGCCGGCCCGGATGGCCTTGATGGCGGCCGCGAGCAGGGTGTCGTCGGGCGCGGGCGGGCCGTCGGGGACGGGCACGGGGGCCGTCCGGGGCGGGGTGCGGTGGCTGTCCGGGCGGGTGATCAGCACGTCGCCCTCGGCGGATTCGGCGGCCGGTGCGTAGCCCATGGTGCGCAGGGCCGCGAGCAGCACGTCCGGGGCGGCCTGGGAAGCGAGGACGGTGGGGGCGAGCAGCCGCAGCCGCAGGTCGGCGGAGCGGCGGTCGGCGAGCACCTCGCCGAGCAGGGACGGGTCGTCGCAGCGCAGGTAGGAGGAGGCGGCGCCGACCCGCAGGACGCCGTGCCGGCGGGCGACGTCGTCGATCAGGTAGGCGAGCGGCTGCGGGACGGGCGTGCGGCTGTGCTGCTCCAGGAAGGACCGCAGGTCGGTGGCGGTGCGGCCGGCGTCGAGGGCGCGGCGCACCGAGGCCGGGGTGAAGCGGTAGACGGTGGCGCCGCCCTTGGACTCGATGTCGGCGCACAGGGCGAGGGCCTGGGCGAGCGGGGTGAGCAGCGGGCCGGGGGCGATCGCGGTGAGGTCCGGCTGGAGGATCACGTGGTCCAGCGGCTGGGGGAGCAGCGGGGCGAGCACCTCGGCCGGGTCGGACTCGGCGGTGAGCAGGGCGCGGGCGGGGGCGGCCAGGGCGCCGCGGCCGGTGATGCCGAGGAGTTCGGCCTCGTCGAGGGTCCAGGCGGTGAGCTCGTCGCGCAGTTCGCGGCCGTCCGGGCCGGTGGGGCCGCCGCGCAGCGGGCGCTGCCAGCGCAGGGTGGGCAGCAGTTCCTCGGCGGTGGCCGGGGTGCCCGGCGGGAGTTCCGCGAGCAGGGCGAGGGCGGCGCGGCGGACGGAGGGGGCGAGGGTGCGGTCGAGTTCGGGGCCGAGGGCGGCGCGCGGCTTGCCCCGGCCGTCCGCGGTGCCGGTGAGGGCGGGGACGCGGGTGGCGGCGAGCCAGGCGGAGGCCAGCACGGACCAGCGCTCGGCGGTGTCCAGGTGCAGCCAGGTGTCGTACCCCGGGGTGGGGGCCCAGCGTTCGTCCACCTCGCCGTCGGGGGCCAGCAGCCCCGCGGTGTAGGCGAGTTCGAGCCAGAAGGCGGTCTGCCGCTCGGTGCTCTCCAGGGCCTGGGCGGTGCGCTTGAGGTCGCGCACGCCGAGGCCGCCGGCGCGCAGGGTCAGCGGCGGGGTGAGGCCCCAGCCGTCCAGCAGTTCCTCGACGGTCTTGACCGCGGTGTGCGCCTGGCCGGCCGCGGCGCCGTCCACGGCCCGGGGGTCGCGCGGGGCGGCGGCGGGCGCGGGCTCGGGCTGGACCGGCTCGACGGTGCGGTGGGTGCGGCCGCCGCGCAGGTGCAGGGCGAGTTCGCGGGGCAGCACGACGCTGCCGGGACTGTTGGGCAGCAGCAGACCGCGGGCGAGCAGCCACTCGACCGGGCTCTGGGCGTCCTCGGCGGTGACCGGGCGGGCGGCGTCCGGGACGGTGCCGGTGGGCGGGCCCCAGACCAGCCGTTCCAGCAGCCGCCGCGCGGCCTCGGGCGCGGTGTCGAGCAGTGCCGCGCAGCGGGTGCGGTCGGTGAGCAGTGCGGTGAGCGCGGCGACGGCGCTGACCGGGTCCGGGGTGGCGGGCTGCCCGGCGGAGGCGAGCAGCTGCTGCAGCCGGGCCGGGGACATGCCGATGGTGGCGTCGGCGAGGGTGGGGCCGAGGCCGGTGCGGCCCGGGTTGCCGGTGGTCGGGGCGAGCGCCTCGCGGACGGCGAGGACCAGCCGCAGCCCGTTGTCCGGGCCCCAGAGCAGCGCCCGGTCGCGCAGGGTGGCGATCGCGCGCGGCAGGGCGGTGGCGACGGCGGACCGGTCGGCGGGGGTGAGCGGGGTCGCGCCGGGGTGCGGCTTGACCTTCGCCGGGCCGGTCAGCAGCGTGCGGACGGTGCTCAGCGAGGTGCCGTCCGGGGCGGTGGCCAGCGCCTCGGCGACCTGGAGGGTGAAGCGGTCGAGCCGCTCCAGGGCGCGCAGCGCGGAGGCGCGCGAGGAGAGCCGGGCGGACAGCTGGGTGAGGTCGCCGGGGACGGGGTTCAGCAGGTCGGGGCGGGAGCGGAGCAGGGCGGCGAGCGCGTCGTCCGGACGGGCGCGCAGTTCCTCGGCGAGGGTGCGCGGGCCGGTGGCGGACCTGCTCCGGCGTTGAGGGCCCTGCTGTGTGGTCATTCGACCTAGGTTAGTCGGGCGCGGGGACGACGGGGTGTCCCTCGGCCCGCCGCACCCGCGGCGCACCGCAGGACCCGCGGACGGACTCGCGCGGGCGGGGGCGGGGTGGGTAGCGTCACGCCGAGGGCGGTTCGGTGGGCGGCCGGTACGGGCGAGGCGGGGTGGTCGGTGATGACGGACGGCGAGTGGTGGCGCAAGAGCGGGCCGTGGAGCGAGCGTTCGGGCGGCGGCCCGGAGGCCGACGCGGGCTCCGGTTCCGGCGGCGCCGCGGAGGCTCCGTCCGCCTCCTCCTCCGCTCCCGTCCCCGCCCCGGGGCCCGTGCCGGACTTCGACCCCGACAGCGTGTACGACCCGCCGGCGCCGAGCGCGGCCGGCATCCCGTCCGTACCGCTGGACCCGCCGGACCTGGCCACCGCCGAGGCGCGGGCGCACGCGATCCCGCCGCCCACGGTGTCGAGCACCGGCCCGTGGACGATGACCCTCTTCGACTTCTCGGACGGGCCGCGGCCAGCGCCGAAGCCCATCCCCGAGCAGCGCACCGGGGAGGAGGCCGAGCCCGCGCCGGAACCGGCGGTGCCCGCCGCGGACCTGAAGAAGAAGCGGCGCAGGGGCCGGATCGAGCAGGCCCCGGCGGCGGCCGCCGCCCCTGCCGGGAAGACCGCGGGCAAAGCGAAGGGGAAGGCGAAGGCGAAGGGCAAGGGTCAGGGACAGGGCCAGGAGGCGCAGAAGGACGCGCCCGCCCGCAAGCCCTCCCCGCTGATCCTGCTCTCCTGCGGCCTGCTGGTCGGCGGCGCGGTCTCCGGCTTCTTCCCGGCCATGCTGGCCGGCTGGGGCCTCGGCTACCTGTCCCGCCAGATCTCCGACCTGATGCGCAAGTTCGTGATCCTCGGCATTCCGCTGGTCACGATGAGCGCGACCACCCTCTACTCCATGCGGCAGGCCAAACAGGCCGGGGGGCAGGGCGGCGGCCTCCAGTCGGGCTCGCCGCTGGGCCAGATCAGCTGGTCGTCGGCCCCGAACGTGCTGCGGCTGGCCGCGGTGCTGTCGGCGGTGGTCCTGCTGCTGCTCGCCGTGCGCCGCCGCCCGCCGCAGCAGCAGGGCTGAGCCGGGGGCGGTCGGCGGCGGCCGCCGGGTGACGGCCGTTCGCGGCTCGGCGGCTCCGTGGTTCGTGAACTCACGGCTCGTGCGCTCATGGCCCGTGCGCTCATGGCCCGTGCGCTCACGGCTCGGGTGACGCGGCCGCCGCGGCGGGCCGGGCGTCAGTCGTCGGCGAGGTGGACGAGGCGGTGGAAGGTCGCCGGGTCGCCGAGGTGGCCGACGATCCAGTGCGCGACGGTGGCGCGGGTGGCGGTGCCGGCGCGGGGAAGCGGCCGGTCGTAGGAGATCTGCGGGCCCACGGACGGCGGTCCGTCCTTGAGCATCGGCACCCGGACGACCGTCCAGGCGGTGTCGGAGCCGGCGAGCACCGCCTCCATCCGGGCGAGGTCGTGATGGATCTCCCGGTACAGCCGGTCGACCACCAGCCTGCTCACGACCCGCTGGGCGAACGGGAGCCGGCTGGTGTCCAGGCCCGCCGAGCTCATCGTCACCAGGTGCCGGACGCCGCCGTCCCGGACCGCCGCGGTCAGCTCCCGGGCGCCGTCGGAGAAGACGGTGGTGGCCCCGCGGCCGGTGCTGCCGAGGGTGGCGACGACGGCGTCCTGGCCGTTCAACGGGCCGTGCAGGGAGCCGGGTTCGCCGACGTCGGCCCGCGCGGTGAGCGCGCTGCCGTGCGTGTGCGCCGGTAGCCGGGCGGGGTCGCGGGCGACGGCGGTGACGGTGTGTCCGGCCGCCAGTGCGAGGTCGACCACCAGGCGGCCGGTGCGTCCGGTGGCGCCCACGACTGCGATCCTCATCGGTTCCTCCTCAGGATTCCGGGACTCGGACGGTCCGGGGTCGGTGCTTGTCATTCATTCAGACGGACTGTATGAATGAAACCAAGTGAACCACAGCACACCGCGAGTGCAAGTCCAAAGGAGCGATGGGACATGGGAGTTCTGCAGGTGCGGTACCCCGATCTGGCCGACCGGGTGGTCGTGATCGCCGGCGGCAGCCGCGGCATCGGTGCGGAGACCGCCCGCGCCTTCGCCCGGCAGGGTGCGGCCGTCGCCGTCCTCGGCCGCGACGAGGCAGCGCTGAAGGAGGTGGCCGGGGAGCTGCGGGCGGAGGGCGCCCGGGCGCTCGGGCTGGTCGCCGACTGCACGGACGCGACGGCGCTCGGCTCCGCCGCCGCCCGGATCGAGCAGGACCTCGGCCCGGTCGACGTCCTGGCCGCCTTCGCCGGCGGCGACGGCTACCCGGTGCCGACCGTCCGCGAGACCGAGGAGCACTGGCGGGCCGTGCTGGACGGCAACCTCACCGCCACCTTCCTCACCGTCCAGGCCTTCCTGCCCGGCCTGCTGGCCCGCGGCAGCGGTTCGATCGTCACCATGGCCTCCACGGCGGGCCGGCTGCCCAGCGGCGCCTCCGCCGCCTACGCCACGGCCAAGGCGGGCGTGCTGATGTTCACCCGGCACCTCGCCCTGGAGGTCGCCGGTGAGGGCGTGCGGGTCAACGCCGTCGCGCCGGGTGCCGTCCGTACCGAGCGGACGGCGGCGCAGATGCCGCCCGAGGTGCAGGCCGCGGTCGCCGCCGCGCACCCGCTGGGCCGCCTCGGCGAGCCGGTGGACATCGCCTCGGCCGTGCTCTTCCTGGGCTCGGACGCGTCCTCCTGGATCACCGGGCAGACCCTGGACGTCAGCGGCGGGCGGGTCATGCTCTGAGCGGCCGGGCCGTCCCGGCGGGCGCCGGGGCGGCCCCGCCCGGGTGAACCGATCGGCGATACTGCCAGTTCACGCGGACGAGCGGAACGAGTGGAGGCGAGCGGGATGAGCCCCCGGTCCTACCGGATGGGACAGCGGCAGGCGGAGGTCGACGAGACCCGCGCCCGGATCGTCGCGGCCGCCCGCGCGCACCTGGCCGAGACCGGCGGGGTCTCGCTGGACGCCGTCGCCCGCCGCGCGGACGTCGCCCGGGCGACCGTCTACTACCAGTTCGGCTCCAAGGCGGGCCTGCTGGAGGCGGTCTGCGACGCCCTCGCCGCGCAGGGTGGCATGGCCGGGCTCGCCGAGGCCTTCACCCTGGCCGACCCCTGGGCGGCGGTGGACCGCTTCGTCGAGGTGATGGGCGGCTTCTGGGCGGTCGACCGGGTCTGCACCCGGCGGCTGCGGGCCCTCGCCGCGCTCGACGAGGAGGTGGGCCGGGTCATCGCCGACCGCGACGCCCGCCGCCGCGAGGGTGCCGCCGTCCTGGCCGGCCGGCTGCCCGCGGCCCCGCCGGACGCGGCGAGCCTGCTCTTCGTCCTCACCGCCTTCGAGACCTACGACGCGTTGGAGGCGGAGGCGGCGACGGGGACGGCGACGGGGACGGCGACGGGGACGGCGACGGGGACGGCGACGGGGACGGAGATGGGGACGGAGGCGGCGGGCACGCCGGACGGCGGCGGTCGTGGTGGTGGTCCGACCGCGGCCACCCCGGCCGTCATCCGTCTGGTCCGCGCCGCGCTCGGTGGGCCGGTGGAGCGGCCGTAGCGGCTCCGGGGCCGCGCCCCGGCGGCCGCCCCGGTCAGCCGGCCTGCCGCGCGGCCATGCCGAGAATCCCGGCGGTGACCGTCGCCGGGTCGTCGGTGGGCAGCGAGTGTCCCGCGCCGGGGACGATCTCGACCCGGGCGGCGGGCACCAGCCGGTGCAGGCGGTCGGCGACGGCCCGGGAGTCGTGCAGGGCGCTGCGTTCGCCGAGGAGGAAGAGGGCGGGGGCGGTGAGTCGGCCGAGTTCCTCGTCGGTGAGGGTGGCGGCCGGGGGCAGCCGGCGGCGGAAGCCCATCGAGGCGCGGACCAGGGCCATCAGTTCGGTCTCCAGGACGGCGCTGTTGCCGACCATTCGGGCCAGCCTGGGGCGCAGCGGTCGCGGCGCCATGGCGGCGAGGCCGCCGAGGATCATCCAGGTGTAGAAGCGGCGGTCCAGGTCGGCCAGGCCCGCCGTGTCGACCAGGGTGAGGCCGGCGGTCCGGCCGGGGTGGTGGATCTGGTGGTTGAGGGCGATCCAGCCGCCGTAGGAGCAGCCGACCAGGTGGGCGGTGGGCACGTCGAGGGCGGTGAGCAGGTCCTCCAGCCAGGCGGCGGCGTCGCGGCCGTCCGCGATGGGGGCGCTCTGCACGCTGGCGCCCGGTTCGCCGACGGTGTCCACGGCGATCACGGGGTGCTGTGCGGCGAGGGTGTCGAGGTAGCCGTGCCACATCAGCGCGTTGCCGCCGGAGCCGGGCAGCAGCACGATCGGCCGTCCTTCGGCGGGGCCCGTGCGGTAGACGCGGGTGGTGCCGTAGCCGGTGGGGACGTCGAGCGGCGTCCACGGCCGGGGCCGCAGTTCGGTCAGCGCGCGCTCGTAGGCGGTGCGGAAGCGGGCTTCGGCCTTGCCGTTCCTGAACTCGCTGATTCGCATGGTACATGTGTATCACATGCATGATACGGGTGTACCAGGAGAACGGGTCGGACGTACGGAGGCCGGAACATGACCGCGAAGGTCGACCACGAGGAACGCCGCCGGCAGATCGCCGAGGCCCTGCTGCGCATCGCCGACACCCAGGGCCTGCAGGCCGCCAGCATGCGGGCGGTCGCGACCGAGGCCGGCGTCTCCCTGCGACTCGTGCAGTACTACTTCACGACCAAGGAGGGCCTGCTCCTGGACGCCCTGGCCAGGCTCGGCACCCAGCTCCAGGCCCGGATGGAGCAGTGGATCGGCCCGGCGCGCGCCCCCCGGGAGGTGGTGACGGCGGTCCTGTCCTGCATCCTGCCGACGGACGCCGAGAGCCGCCGGATCACCAGGACGTACGCGGCGTACTACACGCTGGTGCTCGGCGACCCCGAGGTGCTGGAGAAGCAGGCCGCGCAGCCGCCGGCCGTGCTGGAGGGCTTCCTCGCCAAGCAGCTGCGCGCGGCGCAGCGGGCCGGGGAGATCGGGCCGGAGCGGGACGTCGACACGGTCGCGGCCGGGCTGCTGGCGATGGTCAACGGACTCGGCTCCAGCGTCCTGGGCGGCCAGCGCACCGGTGAGCAGGCGCTCGCGGTCCTCGCGTACCACCTGGACGAGCTGTTCGGCCGGCCGGCAGCCGGCTGAGGGCCCGCCCGCCGATCCCCGCCCCGCCGAATCGGCTCCCCGCCGAATCGCCTCCCCGCCGATCCCGGCGGCGGGCCGGCACCCCTCGCGGCACGGGGGTTAACACCCGTACGGAACGGGTGCTTTCCCCGTTCTGCGGGCGGGCCGGCCACCGCCAGACTCGGGGCATGCCCGCGCAGCCCGTGATGACGACCGAAGCGCCCGAAGCCCCCTCCCCCCGGCCGGGGAGCGGCGGCAGCGACTTCGCCCAGTTGACCCGCCGGATAGCCGCCGAGGGCC
Organism: Kitasatospora sp. NPDC127116; assembly: GCF_042677365.1. Taxonomy (NCBI): domain Bacteria; kingdom Bacillati; phylum Actinomycetota; class Actinomycetes; order Kitasatosporales; family Streptomycetaceae; genus Kitasatospora; species Kitasatospora sp. NPDC127116. Next base: position 50,288 of record NZ_JBHXTL010000009.1, on the reverse strand, counting down.
TGCTCGACCGGCGCCCCGGCTACTACGCCGTCCGCGTGGGCCTGGTGCTCGCCGCCTTCCTCGGCGGCTGGTACGCCCTGTTCGCGCTGGGCGACACCTGGTGGCAGCTCGGCCTGGCGGCGGCGATGTCCGTCGTCTTCGCCCAGATCGGCCTGCTCTCCCACGACCTGGCGCACCGCCAGGTCTTCGACCGGCGACTGCCGAGCGAGATCGGCGGCCGGATCGCCGCCAACCTGCTGATGGGCATGAGCTACGGCTGGTGGATGAACAAGCACACCCGCCACCACGCCAACCCGAACCACGAGGAGCGGGACCCGGACGTCGCACCCGAACTCCTGGTGTGGTCCAAGCGGCAGGCCCGGCAGGCGAGCGGCCTCGCCCGGTTCATCGGCCGCCGGCAGGCGTACCTGTTCGTCCCGCTGCTCCTGCTGGAGGGCCTCAACCTCAGCTTCAACAGCTTCCGCGCGCTGCGCAGCCCCGTCATGAAGCGCCCGGTGCTGGAGGGCGTGCTGCTGGTGGTCCACTTCGCCGGCTACCTCGGCCTGGTGTTCGCCGCGCTCCCGGCCGGCAAGGCGGTCGCCTTCCTGGCCGTCCACCAGGCGCTGCTCGGGGTCTACCTGGGGTGCGTCTTCGCCCCGAACCACAAGGGCATGCTGATGGTGACGCCCGGGATGAAGCTCGACTTCCTGCGCCGCCAGGTGCTCACCTCGCGCAACGTCCGCGGCGGGGTGCTCATCGACTCGCTGATGGGCGGCCTCAACTACCAGGTGGAGCACCACCTGTTCCCCAGCATGCCGACCCCGGCGCTGGGGCGGGCCGCCCGGATCACCCGGGAGTTCTGCGCCGAGAAGGGCGTCCCGTACTGCGAGACCGGCCTGTTCCGTTCCTACCGGGAGATCTTCGCCCACCTGCACCGGGCCGGCGAGCCGCTCCGCTCCGACGGGTGACCGTCACCTCCGCCGCGGCGGCCGGCGGTCACCTCCGCCGCGGCGGGAGGCGCGGGAGGGCGTGAACGCCGCTGCCCCGCAGGGGAGATCGGACCGGCCGGCGTCCCGTGCGGACCGGCCGTCCTGCGGCACCGACCGTACGGTCGCGCGTTCGCGCCCGTACGATGCCCGAGCGGGGTGGGCGGAGGCCGGAGGTGGATGTGGTTCGGTTCTGGCTGCGGTGGGTGATGATCGCGGTCCTGGGGACGGCGGTCGTGTTCGGCGGCTGGGCGGGGTGGCGGCTCTACCGCGCCACGGCCATCCCGGCCCCTCCGGACGTCCCGGGGATCGCACAGGCCCCGGTGACCGGGGAGGCCCGCCGGGCGGCCGAGGAGCGGATGGCCGACCGGATCGACCACCTGCCCGAACTGCTGCCGTGGGCGCAGGGGTTGGGGAGGTCGACGGTCGACGTGTGCCGCACCGACTACCGCGGTGATCTGTTCAGCCGGGGTACGTGGCTGCCGGTGTCCTGCGAGCGGACCGTCAACGTCTACCTGGCCTTCGACGGGGGTGACGTCCGCTCCCGGCTGGCCGATCTGGACCGGTACCTGGACGGCCAGGGCTGGCGCAGCTCACAGAGGTGGAACAGCCTGGTCGCGGCCGACGAATACGACCACCAGCCGCCCGCCGACCCGACCCCGGAGGAGGCGGCGGAGGCGGCGGCCAGGCCGATCGCCCCGTCCGTGGAGTTCGCGCTGGCGACGGGCGAGGCGGTGCGGACGGAACTGGCCGTGAACGTCACCCGGCCGCCCGGCCCCGAACTCCTGACCTCCGGTGAGGACTACTGGTACGAGAAGTACGGGAGCCGGCGCTACCGGAACGACGAGGGGCAGCGGTCCGCGTACCTGACCTGGCAGCCCGTGCGGCCGAGCGAGGTCACGAAGGCGGCCGAGGGCCGGTACGTGGCGGTCCTGGGCTTCACGACCAGGTACGCGCAGCACGAGGCCGGGTAGGGCTCGTCGCCCTCAGGCCCGTCGGCCTCAGGCCTTCCGCTCGAAGCCGGCCAGCAGGCCGCGCGGGTCGAAGGTGACCCGGATCCGGGTGATCCTCCCGTCCTCGACGCGCATCCAGTTCGCCGTGGGCGCCGGCGGGGCGACGCTCGTGCACAGCTCGAACCAGGTGATCACCTCGTCGCCCTCGGCCACCCGGACCTTCACGTCGATCTTCTCCAGCACCTGCCCGAGCCCCTTCAGCCCGGCCAGCGCCTCCTCCACCCCGGAGGCCGTCCCCAGCGCGCCGACGAAGTCGACGTCCTCGGCCAGCAGCCCCCGGACGGTCTCGAAGTCGCCCGCCTCCCAGGCGGTGAAGTAGGTCTCGGCAAGCTCACGCGCGGTCTTCGTCGTCGTCATGCCTCCATCCTCCCGGCCACCACGACCATCGGTCCAACAGATGAATCAGATGGCACCTATCTCTGCTGATGATGGAAGAAGGGTGTGCTGCGTGATCGGCGGGCCACGACCGTCACGCTGAGTGAGGGCCAGCTGAAGTGGTTTCGGACCGTTCGGGTCGGTAAGGCGCTCATCGCTGGAATGCGAAGGAGGCGTGAATCGTGATCACCGAACAGCAGGCCCGCTCCATGCTGCACCGGCCCGTCCACGACGTACGGGGCAGCCGGATCGGCAAGGCGGACCACGTGTTCCTCGACGACGTCACCGGCAAGCCGGAGTGGGTCAGCGTCAAGACCGGATGGTTCGGGGCGGGCGAGTTGTTCGTGCCGATCCGCGACGCCCGGGTCGTCGGCGAACACCTGGAGGTGCCGTACCCCAAGGAGAAGGTCAACAACGCGCCGCTGGTGGACGTGGACCGTGGCGGACACCTCTCCGAGCGCGAGGAACATCGGCTCCACCAGTACTACGGCATCGGGGACGGGGCCCGGAAGGCGGCCGACCGGCCCGCCGCGGGCATCGGCACCACCGCCGCGGCCGCCGCTGCCGGAACCGCCGCCGCGAGCGGGCACACCGGCACGACCGGACACACCGGTGCGGTCGGCACGGCCGGTCCCGCGGGCATGACCGGCGCCGCCGCCGCGACCGGCCGGGCCGGCGCGACCCCGACCGCCGCCGCGACCCCGACCGCCGCCGCGACCCCGACCGCCACCACGCGTGCCGCCGCGGCTCCGGGCGCCGCCTCCGCCGCCGGGGGGACCGGTGTCCACCCGGGCGAGGACGGCGCGATGACCCGTTCCGAGGAGCGGATGCGCGTCGGCGTCGAGCGGTACGAAGCCGGCCACGCGAAGCTGCGCAAGTACGTCGTCACCGAGGAGGAGCGGCAGACCGTGCCGGTGCGGCACGAGGAGGTCCACGTCGAGCACGAACCCATCGCCGAGGCCGACCGGGGTGCCGCGATGTCCGGCGAGCTCATCTCGGAGGCCGAGTACGAGGTCACCCTGCACGCGGAGCGGCCGGTCGTGCGCACCGAGGCCGTCCCGGTCGAGCGCGTGCGGCTGGTGACCGAGGAACGCGTCGAGGAGCAGACCGTCACCGGCCGGGTGCGCAAGGAGCGCATCGAGGCCGACCTGCCCGACGGCGGGACGGCACGGACGCAGGGCAAGGAGATCCAGAGCAGGGCGGTCCAGGGCAAGGAGATCCAGAGCAAGGACCGCCGCCGGTGACGTCGGCCGGGCCGTGACCGCCCCGCGCGGCCGCGCTCCGTCCCCGCGGGTCGTCCCGCCGGGTCGCTCGGCCGGCGGACCGATCGGCCGAGCGGATGGAGCGCCGGTCGAATATCGTCACCGGTCATGGAGATGCACCAGCTGCGCTACTTCGCCGCCGTGGTCGACGAGGGGACCTTCACCGCCGCCGCGGCCCGGCTGCACGTGAGTCAGTCCGGCATCAGCACCCAAGTGGCCAAGCTGGAGCGCGAACTGGGCCAGCTGCTGCTCGACCGGGCGGGCCGGCAGGTGCGCCTCACCCCGGCCGGCGAAGCGGTCCTCCCGCTGGCGAAGAACGCCCTGGCCACCCTCGACGCCATCCAGCACACCGCCGCCGAGTTCGCGGACGCCGTCCGCGGCCGGGTCCGGCTGGGCATGATCACGGGCTGTTCGATCCCGCCCTTCCTGGACGCCGTCGCCGACCTCGGCCGCAGTCACCCCGGCATCGAACTCAGCCTGCACGAGGGGCACTCCGAGGACCTCCAGGCGCAGGTCCTGGCCGGCTCGCTCGACCTGGCCCTGATCGGCTACGCGGGCGAGGTCTTCCCGGGCCTGGAGGCCACCGTCGCCATCGACGAGCCGATCGCCGCCGTCGTCCCGGTCGGGCACGCCCTGGACCGGGCGCGGCTGCGGCTCGCGGACCTGCGGGGCGAGAAGATCCTCTGCCTCTCCCCGGGCACCGGCATCCGTGCCGCCTACCGGGGCTCCTGCCGCCGGCTCGGCCTCGACCCGCGGGTGGACATCGAGGCCAGCTCCCCGGTCGCCCTGCTCCGGCTCGCCGAGCGCGGCGCGGGCGTGGCCGTCCTCAGCCCCTCCTCCGCCGCGGGCGACGGACTGCGGGCCGTCCCGCTGGCCGACGCCGCCATCCGGGCCCGGCTCGGGCTGGTCGCCCGCCGCGACCAACCCTCCCCGGCCGTACGGCTGTTGATGGCCCGGCTGAGGGCGGCGCTGCGTCAGGGCTGATCCCGTACCGCCCGTGCGACCCGGCCGGGCCCGGTGTCCTCGGCTCAGGCCTTCCCGTGCGGGTCGCGGCCCGAGGCGGCCAGCGCGCGGTCCCACGCGGGGGCGTCCTCCGGCAGGGCCACCGCCTCGGCGAAGCCCGCGTACTGCCGGTACAGCTCGGCGTTCTCCGCCACGATCTCCCCGGTCAGCAGGGCGAGTTCCTCGTCGACCTCGATCCGCCCGCCGGTCGCCCGGGCCACGTCCCAGCCGTGCAGCAGCAGCTCCAGGATCAGCATCCGGGCGATGCCGACGGCCGGCATCGGGGTGCCGCCGAGGTCGAGGTCCCCCTCCCAGGCGGCCGGGTCCGCCCAGGCCGCGACCGCGCGCTCCAACTGGGCGGCGTAGGCGGAGCGCCAGTCGGCGTCGGCGGCGAAGTCCCGCGCGTTCAGCTCCTCGGGCAGCTCGACCCGCCGGGCCCGGTGCTCCAGGCCGTGCGAGGTGTAGAGCACCCAGTGGTTGATCAGCGCGCGGGTGTCGAACTCCGGGCAGGGCGTCGGCGCGTCCAGCGGCTGGTCGGCCGGGACGGCGGCGGCGACACCGGCCGCGGCGGAGGCGGCGCGGGTGAGGAACGGGTGCATCGGGTGGGCGTTCATGGCCCCGATTCTGGGCCGGGCCGTACCGGCGGGTCTTGAAGAAACGCGACGACTAGCCTGGCGGCATGGGCATGGACTCCCCGGCCTCCCCGGACACTCCGGTCCCCCCGGACTCCCCGGCCGCACCGGACCCCCGGGCCTCCCCGGACGCCCCCGACCTCGGCCGGGGCGTGCTCCACCCCGCCCGGGCGGCCGAGCTGATCACCGTGGACCGGCTCGCGCCCGACCCGGTTGTGGCGGTGTTCGTCGAGTACTACTGGCTGGTCCGCTGGGACCTGCACGGCCTGCCGCCGTACGAGCAGAAGGTGCTCGCCCACCCCAACGTCCACCTGGTCTTCGAGGCGCCGGTGGCGCGGGTGTACGGGGTGGACCGCTCGCTCTTCGTCCGCCGGCTGGAGGGCGCCGGGCACGTGCTGGGCGCGCGGTTCCGTCCCGGCGCCTTCCGCGCCCTCGCCGGGCACCCGGTGAGCGGGCTCGCCGACCGTTCCGTGCCCGCCGCCGAGTACTTCGGGCCCGGGGCCGACCGGTTCAACGCGGAGGTCCTCGGGGCGCCCGGCGATCCGGCCGCGCTCGCCGACGCCTTCCTCCGCCCCCGGCTGCCCGCGCCCGACCCGGTCGCCGCCGAGGTCGCCGCCGTGGTGGACCGGATCACCCGCACGCCGGACCTTCGCCGGGTGGACGAGCTGGCCGCCGAGCTGGGCCTGACCGTCCGCCGTCTCCAGCGGCTGTTCGCCGAGTACGTCGGCGCCTCCCCGAAGTGGGTGCTGCGCCGTGCCCGTCTCCACGAGGCCGCCGAACGCGCCGGTACGGACGGCGGGTTGGACCTGGCCGCGCTCGCCGCCGAGCTGGGCTACGCCGACCAGGCGCACCTCACCCGGGACTTCACCGCGGCCGTCGGCGTCTCCCCGGCCCGTTACGCGGGGTCGCGCCGGACCCCGGCTACGCCCCCAGGAAGCGCTGCAGCTCGTCCAGCACGTAGTTGGCCCCGGTGTACCCGATCCCCTGGAACCACAGCTGGTCGTCCACCGGGAACGCCCGGTGCCCCTTGACGGCTCCCAGCGCCTGCCACCCCGGGCTCGCGAGTGCCGCGGTGGCGCCCGACAGTTCCGGATCGCCGTACGTGGCGTACAGCAGCAGGTCGCCGTCGGCCCGGGCGAGCTGGTCCGGCGGGATCTCGAAGTCCGACTGGTCGACGTTCTGCGCGTCGGGCCGGCCGATCTGGGCGTCGGAGAGCACCGTCCCGGGGAAGCTCTGCCGCCCGAACAGCCGGATGCCGCCGCCCTCCACGAACCGCACCAGGCTCACCTTGCGCCCCGACAGCTTCGCCGCCGCCAGCGCCTGCGCGACCTGTCCGGCGTGCTTCTGGTACGCGCCGGCGAAGGCCGCCCCGGCCGCTTCCCGGCTCAGCGCCTGGGCGTGCAGCTGGAAGTCGGCCTTCCACGGCGCCCCGGAGGTCTGGGTGAGCACGGTGGGGGCGATCTCCCGCAGCTGCTCGTAGCGGTCGCCGTCGCGGGTCTGGTTGGAGAGGATCAGGTCCGGCCGCAGGGCCCGTACGGTCGGCAGGTCGGGTGCGCCGACCGGGCCGACCAGCCGGATCCCGGCCGTCCGGGAGGCCGGCCAGTACTCGGGGTAGCTGGTGTCGCGGCCCGGCAGCGCGGCGCCGACCGGGGTGATGCCGAGGGTCAGCGCGGAGTCGAGCACGTCGGTGTCCAGCACGACCACCCGCATCGGCGCGCCCGGCACCACGACCGGGCCGGTGGCGGCGTTCACCGTCACCGGCGGCACCGGGGCCGGGGACGGCCAGGCGCCGGTGGCGGGGCCGTCCGCCGCCCCCGGGGCCGGGTGCCGGCTGGTGCAGCCGGCGGCCGCCGCGAGCGCGCCCGCGCCGAGGCCGGTCAGGAGGGTGCGGCGGGAGATCCGGGGCATCGGCGGTCCTCTGGCGGCGCGGGCGGGGCGGGGCGCCGTCGATTATGTCCGAAATGGCAGATAAAGTGCCGTTAAGCGGGGGTGCCGTCCGGGGTGAGCGCCACCCACGGGGCGCCCGGCACGACCAGCGGGGTGCCGGTCACCGGGTCCGGCACCACCACCGAGTCCAGTCCGAACACCTCCCGCACCAACTCGGCCGTCACCACGTCCGCGGGCGGGCCCTGCGCCACCACCCGGCCGTCCCGCATCGCCACCAGGTGGTCGGCGTACCGGGCGGCCTGGTTGAGGTCGTGCAGCACCGCGACGACCGTCCGGCCGCGCTCGACGTTCAGCCGGCGGACCAGGTCCAGCACCTCCACCTGGTGCGCGATGTCCAGGTAGGTGGTCGGCTCGTCCAGCAGCAGGATGTCGGTGCCCTGGGCGAGCGCCATCGCGATCCAGGCGCGCTGGCGCTGGCCGCCGGACAGCTCGTCCATGCTCCGCTCGGCCAGTTCGGCGGTGGAGGTGCGCTCCAGCGCCTCGGCGACCGCCGCCTCGTCCTCCGGCGACCACTGCTGCCACCAGCTCTGGTGCGGCTGGCGGCCGCGCGCGACCAGGTCCGCCACCGAGATGCCCTCGGGGGCGGTCGGCGACTGCGGCAGCAGGCCGAGCCGCTGGGCGATCCGCTTGGTCGGGATCCGCGCCAGCTCCTCGCCGTCCAGCATCACCGCGCCCCGGACCGGCTTCAGCAGCCGGCCGAGGGCCCGCAGCAGGGTCGACTTGCCGCACGCGTTCGGGCCGACGATCACCGTCACCCGCCCGTCCGGAACGGCCACGTCCAGGCCCTCGACGACCGTGCGCGCCTCGTAGGCCAGGGTGAGGCCCCGGGCCTCCAGGCGGTGAGCGGACATCAGGAACCTCCACGGCGGGATCGGATCAGCAGCCACATCAGGTACGGGGCGCCGACCATGCCGGTCACCACGCCCACCGGCAGCTCCGTCGGAGCGAGCAGCCGCCGGGCGATCAGGTCGGCGAGGACCACCACCAGCGCGCCGGTCAGCGCCGAGCAGAACAGCGGGATCTGCGCCGAGCGGGCCAGCCGCAGCGCGATCTGCGGGGCCATCAGCGCGACGAAGTCCACCGGCCCGGCGGCCCCGGCCGCGCACGAGGCCAGCACGATGCCCAGCAGCGCCATGCCGAGGCGGATCCGGTCCAGGCGCAGGCCGAGGCCGACGGCGGTGGCGTCGTCGAAGGAGATCGACCGCTGGGCGCGGGCGGCCCACAGCGCGACCGGCAGGGCGGCGAGCAGCACCCGGGCGAGCCATCCGGCCTGGTCGTAGCCGGCGCCGTTCAGGCTGCCGGTCATCCAGACCTTGGCGGCCTGGGCCTGGAAGCCGTCGCCCTTGGTCAGGAAGACGGAGGTGAGGGAGGACAGCGCGACGCTGATGCCGATGCCGATCAGCACGAAGCGCTGCGCGTGCAGGCCGCGCCGCCAGGCCAGCGCGTACACCAGCAGCCCGGCCACCAGCCCGCCGGCCACCGCCGCGTACGGGGCCTGGCCGGTCGAGCCGACCACGCCGTACGCCATCAGGCCGACCACGGTCGCGGTCGCGCCCCAGGTCACGCCCACCACGTCGGGGCTGGCCAGCGGATTGCGGGCGACGGTCTGGATCAGCGCCCCGGCCAGCCCGAGCGCCAGCCCGACCAGCAGCCCGACCACCACCCGGGGCAGCCGGAACTCGCCGACCACCAGCTCGTGCGGGCTGGGCCGTCCGAGCACCACCTTGACCACCTCGCCCGGCGGGACGGTGGACTCGCCCAGGCAGAGCGCGGCCACCACGGTCGCGGCCAGCGCCACCAGCAGCCCGACGGCGACGGCCACCGAGCGCCGGTGCAGCAGGAACGACGCCCGTCCGGCCCGGACGACGGAGTACCCGCGCAGGGGGACGGAACCGTTGCGGCGGCCGGGAGGCGCGCCGGGGCCGGGAGGCGCGCCGGGGCCGGGAGCCGTGCCGGGGACGGAACTCATGCCGCCACCACCTTCCGGCGGCGGACCAGGGCCACCAGCACCGGGACCCCGACCAGGGCCGTCATCACGCCCGCCGGGACCTCGGACGGCGGGAACAGGACCCGGCCGAGGGTGTCGGCGAGCAGCAGCAGCGCCGGGCCGAGGACGGCGGAGAAGGCGAGGATCCAGCGGTGGTCGGCGCCGGCCACCGCGCGGGCCGCGTGCGGGACGGCGAGGCCGACGAAGGCGATCGGACCGGCCGCCGCGACCGCGGAACCGGTCAGGACGGTCGCGCCGAGCGCGCCGACCGCCCGGACCAGGCCGGTCCTGGCGCCCAGCCCCTTCGCGGTGTCGTCGCCGAGCGCCAGCGCGTCCAGTCCGCGCGCGACCGCGACCACCAGCACCGTGCCGACGGCCAGGAACGGCAGCAGCTGCCAGGCCACGTCCGAGGTCCGCCCGGAGAGCGAGCCGACGTGCCAGAAGCGGAACTGGTCCATGGTGGCGGCGTCGGTGGTCAGCACCAGGGTGTTGAGCGAGGCGATGAAGGCGGACGTCGCCGAGCCGGCCAGCGCCAGCTTGATCGGCGTGGCCCCGCCCCGGCCGCGCCCGGCGAGCCCGTACACCAGCGCGGTGGCGATCACGGCGCCGACGAAGCCGAACCAGACGTACCCGGTGAGGGTGGAGACGCCGAAGCCGGAGATGGCGACCACCACGCCGGCCGCCGCGCCCTGGGAGACGCCGAGGATGCCGGGGTCGGCGATCGGGTTGCGGGTCAGGCCCTGCATGACGGCCCCGGCCAGGCCGAGCGCCGCGCCGACGGCCAGGCCGACGACGGTGCGCGGCACCCGCAGCTCGCGGATCACCACGGCGTTGGCGGTGTCGCCGCCGTGCAGCAGGGCGTCGAGCGTGTCGCCGAACGGGATGGTCCGGCTGCCGACCGCCAGGCTCAGCAGCACCGCGGCGGCCAGGACGGCGAGGGCGGCGGCGAGCCACAGTGCTCGGCGCCGAGGCGCGCGGTACGGCGAGCCGGGCGGTGCGCCGGGCGGTGCGCTGGTGTCGGTCATGGGCCCTCTCCGCAGACAACTCAGGTAAACCTAAGTTCAGCTGAGAAGCCCGGGCAAATCGCCTCGTGGTCCGCGGCGCCGGTTGGGTAGCCTGACGGCATGTCCGCGACCCCACCCGCTCCGCTCACCGTCGGCTTCGACCTCGACATGACGCTGCTGGACACCCGGCCGGGTATCCGCGCCACCTACCTGGCGCTCTCCGCCGAGACCGGCACCTACGTCGACGCCGACCTGGTGGTCACCCGGCTGGGCCCGCCGCTGCTGGACGAGATCCGCAACTGGTTCCCGGAGGCCGACGTGGAGCGGGTCGCCGACCGCTACCGCGAGCTCTACCGCGACCACGCCTTCGCCCCGACCGTGGCCCTGCCCGGCGCGCACGCCGCCGTCGAGGCGGTCCGCGCCCACGGCGGCCGGGTCGCGGTGATCACCGGCAAGTACGAGCCGAACGCCCGCCTCCACCTGGAGCACGCCGGGCTGGCCGCGGACACCGTGATCGGCGACCTGTGGGCGGAGACCAAGGGCGAGGCGCTGCGCGAGCACGGCGCGAGCGTCTACGTCGGCGACCACCTGGGCGACATCCGGGGCGCCCGGCACGCGGACGCCCTCGCGGTCTGCGTGCCCACCGGCCCGTACAGCGCGCAGGAGCTGCGCGAGGCGGGTGCGGACGTGGTGCTGGCGGACCTCACCGACTTCCCGGACTGGCTCGCCGCGCACCTGGCCGAACGCTAGCGCCGGCCCGTTGCGGCCCGCTGCGGCCCGTAGCGGCCGGGCGGGCCCGTAGCCGTCCGCGCGGCCCGCAGCCGGTCCCCGGCGGCCGTCCCGGCCGTCCTCAGGACTCGACGGGCGTGCTCCGGCGGCGCTGGGACCGCGCGTTCAGCAGCAGCCCGGTCAGCGCGGCCAGGAAACCGGCCGGCATCAGCATGCTCAGCCAGTAGGCCGCCGTCGGCAGCGGCGTCAGGTGCAGGAACAGCGGGACGAAGGTGACCAGGGTGGCGAGTGCGCCGAGACCGAAGACGATCGCCCCGGCCTTGACGTACACGTCGCCGGGGTCGGTGCTCTGGCTGCTCACGTCTGCTCACTCCTCCGGGCCGGTCGGCACTGTCCCCAGTCTGGCAGAGCGGCGGCCGGGGGCCGCCACCGGAGCGGGTCGGTCACGTTGCGCAGTTTCCCGGCAGCTGAACGTTTTGATCCCTGTTGAGCGGGGGTATGCACGGGGTGCCGAGGGGCGCTACAGGTGCGCCCCGCGTCCTCAGACCCGGGGGGTGTGAGCCGATGGACCGCGCGGAGCCGCGCCCCGGCCGTGCCGGCGCCGGGTTGCCCGTGACCGCGAGATCCCGGTCCCGCCGCCCCGACCGGGCCTCGGAACGCGGATCCCTCGCGGAACGCGGATGAGGCAGTGACGGACGGTTAGTCTGCTCCTGACCGCGTGCCGGCCATGAGTGCCCACGGGCGCCGAGTCGAGGCCGGTCGTCTTTTCCCACCACCCAGTGATCCCCGGCCCGGGCCGGGATCCCCCACACCCATTCGAGGACTGTTCGAGATGCCCACCGGCCAGGTCAAGTGGTTCAACGAGACGAAGGGCTTCGGCTTCCTGTCGCGCGACGACGGCGGCGACGTCTTCGTCCACACCAAGGCGCTGCCCTCCGGTGTCACGTCGCTGAAGCCGGGCCAGCGGGTCGAGTTCGGCGTGGTCGCCGGGCACCGCGGGGACCAGGCGATGGCGGTACAGCTGCTGGAGGCGCTGCCCTCGGTGGCCGCCGCCCAGCGCCGGAGCGCCGACGACATGGCACCGATCGTCCAGGACCTGATCACCACGCTGGACGCGGTGCTGCCCGGTCTCCAGCGCGGGCGCTACCCCGCCAAGCCGACCGGCCAGAAGCTGGCCGGCCTGCTGCGCGCGGTGGCCGACCAGTTCGACGTCTGACCGTCGGCCGGCCGACGGCTAGAACGCGAGCGCACCCGGGTCGAGCGGGGGCACCAGCCCCTCCGCGGCGGCCCGGGTGAGCAGCGCGCGGACGGCGGCGTAGCCCTCCTCGCCGAGGTCCTCGCTGAACTCGGTGACGTACAGCCCGATGTGCTGCTCGGCGACGTCCAGGTCCATCTCCTGGGCGTGCGCCAGCACGTACTCGCGGCTCGCCGCCGGGTCCGCCCAGGCCTGCCGCACGGAGGCGCGGATCGCGTCGGCGATCGCCCGCAGCCGCTCGGCGCCGAGCGAGCGCCGGGCGACGATCGCGCCCAGCGGGATCGGCAGGCCGGTCTCCTGCTCCCAGGCCTCGCCCATGTCGGCCAGGCTGTGCAGGCCGTACTGCTGGTACGTGAAGCGGGCCTCGTGGATCACCAGGCCGGCGTCCACCCGGCCGTCCCGGACGGCGGGCATGATCTCGTGGAACGGCAGGACGACGATCTCGCCGAAACCGCCGGGCACCGCCTTCGCCGCCCAGAGCCGGAACAGCAGGTAGGCGGTGGAGCGCTCGGAGGGCACCGCGACGGTCTTCCCGGCCAGGTCGGCGGGGGAGGCCACGCCCGGCAGGGTGAGCACCAGCGGGCCGCAGCCGCGGCCCAGCGCGCCGCCGCAGGGCAGCAGGGCGTACTCCTCCAGGACCCAGGGCAGCGCGCCGTAGCTGATCTTCAGCACGTCCAGCTCGCCGCGCTCGGCCCGGCCGTTGGTGACGTCGATGTCGGCGAAGGTCACCTCGGGGGCGTCCGCCCCGGGCACCAGGCCGTGCGCCCAGGCGTGGAAGACGAAGGTGTCGTTCGGGCAGGGCGAGTACGCGATGCTCAGCCGTTCAGCCACGGCCGGCCTCCTCAATCGGTTCGTGCCGCGCGGCCGGGTCCGGTTCGTGGCGCGCGGCCAGGTCGTGCACGGGCAGCGCGGCGAAGGCCCGCTCCAGGGCGGCCAGCGCCTCGCCGATCCGCCAGGCGGCCCGGTCGCGCGGGCCCACCGGATTGGACACCGTGCGCAGTTCGAGGGCCGGCACGCCGTACCGGGCGGCCGCCTCGGCCACCCCGAAGCCCTCCATCGCCTCGGCGACGGCACCGGGGTGGCGGGCGGCCAGTTCGGCGGCCCGCGCGGCGCTGCCGGTGACGGTGGAGACGGTCAGTACCGGGCCGACGGCGAGGCCCGGGCCGCCCAGCGCCCGCGCGACCAGCGCGACGGCGGCCGGGGGCGGGGCGTGCCGGACAGTGCCGAAGCCCAGCTCGGTGACGTCGGCGAAGCCCTCGGGGGTCTCGGCGCCGAGGTCCGCGGCCACGATCGCGTCGGCCAGCACCGTGGAGCCGACCGGGGCGAGCGGGGCGAAGCCGCCAGCGATCCCGGCCGAGACGGCCAGCGCGTACGGGTGGGCCGCCAGCGCGGCGCAGGCGCCTGCGGCGGCTGCGGCCGGGCCGACCCCGGCGGCCAGCACGTCCACCGGCACCTCCTGGGCCCGGTGCAGCGTGCCGCCGGGCAGCGGCAGCGCGGCGGTCGCACCGGGCAGGCCGCGCAGCACGGCCTCGGCCTCGGCGGCCACCGCGACGACGACGAGCAGCCGGGCCCGTGCGGGGCCCGACTGCTCGGTGCGGCCGTCGGTGACGGCGGGCGCGGTCATCGCAGGACCGGTCAGCCGTTGTCGGAGCTGTTGCCCTCGGTCTTCAGCTGGAAGTACCAGACGGCGATCGGGGCCTCCTGGTTCGGGTCGCCCTCGACCACGGTCACCACGGTCTTGCCGCTGGAGTTGAGCACCTTGTTCGCCGACTGGGCGCCGGACCAGGTCGGGCCCTTGGCGGCCGAGAACAGGGTGTAGCGACCGCCCTGGTTGGACGAGCCGCCGTTGGTGAAGGCCCACCAGCCCGTGTCGGCCACGTTGGGGGAGACCCCGACGCCGACCCGGTCGCTCCCCACGACGTCCGAGGTGGGCAGCGTGCCGTCGTGCAGGGCCTTGGTCGCGTCCTCCTGGCACTTCTGCTGCTGGTCGTCGGTGAGCGGGCTGCCGGCGTTCCAGCACAGCGGGTCCGCGACGATCGAGGAGTTGCCGACCGTGAGGGTGGCACGGTGCGAGATGTGCTCGGTCTGGCCGGCGGCAATGGCGACGGAGGTGCCCACCGTGGCGGCGCCGACCACGACGACGGCGCCGAGGGCGGCGATGGCACGGGAATTGAGGCTCATGCGTCAGAATCTACCGGGCCCGGCCGATCACGCGACGCGGGGGTCGGCACCGCGTGTTGCCGCGTCGGCGCGGTCAGGCGACCCGGGGCGTCGCCGGGTGCCGCCGCGGCCCCACCCGCAGGAGTGAGCGCAGCGTCCACAGCAGCGCCAGGCCGACCACCCCGGCGGCGATCGACAGGCCCAGCTTCCCGTTCAGCGGCAGCAGGATGCCGACCGCGCCGCCCGCCACCCAGGACAGCTGCATCAGGGTCTCCGAACGGGCGAACGCCGAGGTCCGCACCGCCTCCGGGACGTCCCGCTGGATCAGCGCGTCCAGGGCCAGCTTGCCCAGCGAGGCCGCCATCCCGGCCACCGCGGCGACCACGACCACCGTCACCACGCCGTACCAGAGCGCGGCCGCGGCCGTCGCGCAGGTCGCCAGCAGCAGCATCGCGCTGATGGTCTTCTCGGGGCCCCGGGTGCGCAGCCAGGAGCCGAGCACCGAGCCCAGCGCGTTGCCCGTCCCGGCGGCCAGCGCCACCAGGCCCAGCGCCACCGTCGGCCGCAGCCCGCCGATCGGCTCCTCCCGCAGCAGGAAGGCCAGGAACATCACCAGGAAGCCGACCAGCCACTTCATCGCCGACATCGCCCGCAGCGCCAGGATCACCGAGGGGCCGACCGTGCGCAGCGAGGCCTTGACCGGCGGCGGCCTGTGATGGATCAGGTGCGAGCCCTCGCCGTGCACCTCGGCGTGCAGGACGGCGCGCTGCTCGCCCTTGGCGGAGTCCACCGCGGGCGGCAGGTGGAAGGCCATCAGGGTGCCGACCACGAACACCAGGAAGGCGCCGCGCAGCGGCCAGCCGGGCCCGACCAGGTGCAGCAGCCCGCCCACCCCGGCCGCCACGCCGGTGGCCAGCAGTCCGGCCAGGGTGACCCGGGAGTTCGCCTTCACCAGGGACAGCCGGCTCGGCAGCAGTCGCGGCACCACCACGCTGCGCACCACGCCGTAAGCCTTGGACGCGACCAGCACGCCGAGCGCCTCCGGGTAGAGCGCGATGCCGCCGCCGACGATCACCCCGGCCATCGTCCAGGCCAGCACCGCCCGGGCCAGCATCGCCATCGCCATGGCCGCCCGGCGGCCGTGCGGCAGCCGGTCCAGCAGCGGGCCGATCACCGGGGCCAGCAGGGCGAACGGGGCCATCGTGATCAGCAGGTAGAGCGCGACCCGGCCGCGGGCCTCGCCGGTGGGCACCGAGAAGAAGATGGTGGACGCCAGCGCGACGGTGATCAGCATGTCGCCGAAGGAGTTGAGCGCGTGCAGCTCGATCAGCTTCGCGAGGCCGGACTCGCCCGCGCCCTCGGCGGCGGTGGCCCGGCGGATCCGGCGGCCGGTGCCGTGCACCACCTTGCCGGTGCGGGAGCCGGCGGCGGAGGCGGTGCGGATCAGGAAGTGCCGGCGGGGCTCGGGGGCCTCGTTCTCGTCCCCGTCCGGCTCCCGCGGGGCCCGGTCGGGGCCCTCCGGGGCTTCGGCCCCGGAGGGGTCCACGGTGTCTGCGGGCGGCCCGGGGCCGTCCGCCGGCTGCGGTTCGTCCGCGCCGGGGACCGGGGGCTGCTGTCGCGGCACGGCGTCCGTGGGGTCGGGGCTGCCGGCCCGTGGGTCGCGCAGTGCGTGCTGCGACGGGTCGTGGTCCGCCACAAGCCCATCCTGCCCCAGAATCGCCGAGCCGACGCGGGAGCGGGCCCGGCTCGGCGCGGTCCCGGAAGGGCCGGGTCCGCCCCGGACTGTGCCGGGGCGCCGACCGACGGGTAGCCTGCCCAAGGTCGACCCGCCGACCCGCCGGGGCGCCGGCAGGCCGGTCGAGCGGCGCGGCCGGTACCCGAGGGGGCTCCCGGTCACGCAGAATGGACGAGGGACACCGAGCCGCGACGGAACAGGCAACACGCCGTGGGCGACAGAAGAACTGGGAGAGAATCGACGCCGTGAGTGCTGCGATGCGAAGCCGTACCCCCGACCGGCTCTGTGCCGAGGCCGTCGAACTCGCCCGTCAGGCCGCCGAGGAGGCCGTCGGTGCGGAGGCCGTCGGGCTGCACCTGGGTGTCCAGGCGGACGCCGACCGCGTCGTCACCCACACCTTCGAGTGCCTCGACGCGGCCTACCGCGGCTGGCACTGGGCGGTCACCGTCGCCCGTGCGCCGCGCGCCAAGAACGTGACTCTGGACGAGGTCGTGCTGCTGCCCGGCCCCGACGCGGTGCTCGCGCCCCAGTGGGTGCCGTGGAGCGACCGGCTGCGCCCCGGCGACATGGGCCCGGGCGACCTGCTGCCCACCGGCGCCGACGACCTGCGGCTGGAGCCCGGCTGGACCGGCGAGGACGAGCCCGCGCCGAACTCCGCGGTCGCCCTGGCGCAGGACGAGGACCTGGTCGTCACCGACCCGCACGTCCAGCCCGCCCCGGCCCGCGCCCGGATCGACGCCGTCGCCGAGGAGCTGGGCCTCGGCCGCAGCCGGGTGCTCTCCCGGCTCGGCCTGCACCTGGCCGCCGAGCGCTGGGAGAAGTCCCACGGCTCGCAGACCCCGATGGCGCAGGCCGCACCGGCCTCGTGCGCGAGCTGCGGCTTCCTGGTGCCGATCGGCGGCTCGCTCGGACAGGCCTTCGGCGTGTGCGGCAACGAGTTCGGCCCGGCCGACGGCCAGATCGTCTCCTTCGCGTACGGCTGCGGCGGGCACTCCGAGGCGGCCGTCATCCCGGCCCCGCCGGCGCCGTCCGAGCTGATCCTGGACGAGCTGGTGGTCGAGCCGCTCCCGCTGCACCCCGACCGTGCCTCCGGCTCGGTCGAACCCGACGCCCCGGCCGAGGAGCTCGGCCACTCCTGAGCCGGGCACGCGCCCAGGCTCCAGCGGCCCGCCCGGTCAACGACCGGCGCGGGCCGCGCTGCTTTCCGGGCTGCGGGCGGGCGGCGGAAAGGCCGTCAGGTCCGCCGCCGGCGCCGTCCCCGGCCCGCCGGCGGCGGGGCCCGTGGTCGGGAGCAGTCAGTGGGGCAGGGAAGAATGCCCTACGACGAACAGGGCAGCGGAAGGCGGCAGGTCCAGTGGAACCTCGGATCATCGGCAGCGGCACGGACGAGCACCTCGCGGACCCCTTCGGCAGCGCCGCGCTGCGCCGACGGGTGCTGGCCGCCTGGGCCGCCTCGCCGGCCCGGTTCCGGGAGGACGCCAACGCGGAGGAGGAGCTGGCGCTCGGCGGCTACCGGGACCGCCTGGTGGTCGAGTTGGCGCAGAACGCGGCCGACGCGGCGGTCCGGGCCGGGCACGGCCCCGGCCGGCTGCGGCTGACCCTCGCCGACGGCGTGCTCGCCGCCGCCAACACCGGCGCCCCGCTGGACGAGGCCGCCGTCGAGTCGCTGTCCACCCTGCGCGCCTCCTCCAAGCGCGGTGAGACGCCCGCCGTCGGCCGGTTCGGGGTCGGCTTCGCCGCCGTCCTCGCGGTCACCGACGAGCCCGCAGTGCTGAGCGCGACCGGCGGGGTGCGCTGGTCGCTCGGCGAGGCGCGGGCGCTGGCCGCGGCCCAGCCCGAGCTGGCCGACGAGCTGCGCCGCCGGGACGGCCACGTGCCGCTGCTGCGGCTGCCGTTCGCGGCCGAGGGCCCGGCCCCGGAGGGCTACGACACGGTGGTGGTGCTGCCGCTGCGGGACGCCGCCGCCGAGGACCTGACCCGCCGTCTGCTGGCCGGGATCGACGACGCGCTGCTGCTCACCCTGCCCGGCCTGCGCGAGGTCGTGGTGGAGACCCCGGACGGCACCCGGACGCTCACCCGGGACGCCGCGGAGACCCGCCCGGACGGGGTCACCGAGGTCACCGTCACCGACGACGCGGGCGGCCGGCTGCGGCAGACGGTCTGGCAGACCGTCGGGGCCTCCGGCACGCTCTCGGCCGAGCTGCTGGGTGACCGGCCCACCGAGGAGCGCGCCCGCCCGTACTGGACGGTGACCTGGGCCGTCCCGGTCGGCCCGGACGGCGTCCCGCAGCGTCCCGGGATCGCCTCCGTGCTGCACGCGCCCACCCCCAGCGACGAGCCGGTCGGTCTGCCCGCGCTGCTGATCGCCTCGTACCCGCTGGACTCCACCCGCCGGCACGTCGCCCCCGGCCCGCTGGCCGACTTCCTCACCGAGCGCGCCGCCGACAGCTACGCCGAGCTGCTGCGCGCCCGCGGCGCCGACCTCGGCTCGCTCGGCCTCGTACCGGCCCCGCTCGGCCAGGGCGCGCTGGACAACGCGCTGCGCGCCGAGGTGCTCTCCCGGCTGCCCGGGACGCCGTTCCTGCCGCACCCGGCGCCGGTCGAGGAGGGCACGCCCGCGCTGCGGCCGCGGGACGCGACGCTGCTGGAGGGCGCGGACGGCTCGGTGGTCGAGGCGCTCTCGCCGATCTTCCCGGGGCTGCTGCCGGCCGGCCTGGAGCGGCGCACCGAGCTGCGGGTGCTGAACGTGCGCCGGGTGCCGCTGGCCGAGGTGGTGGACCAGCTCGGCGGGCTGGACCGCGAGCCCGCCTGGTGGCGCAACCTGTACGCGGCGCTGGGCGCGGCCGACCCGGAGGCGCTCGGCGCGCTGCCCGTCCCGCTCGCCGACGGGCGGACGGTCACCGGGCCGCGGCGCGTCCTGCTGCCCTCCGAGGACGCCGACTGGGCGGCCTTCCCCGGCTACCCCGAGTCGCTGGCGGGCGCGCTCGCCGCGCTCGACCTGCGCCTGGCCCACCCCGAGGCCGCCCACCCGCTGCTGGCCAAGCTCGGTGCCGGCACCGCCACCCCGGCCGGGGTGCTGGACACCCCCGAGGTGCGGGCCGCCGTCGCCCGCTCCTACGACCTGGCCGAGGACGACCTGGACGCGGCGCTCGAACTCGCCGACGCCGTCCTGGCCCTGGTGAAGGCCGCCGCCCCGGAGCCGGGCGCCCACCCCTGGCTGGCCCGGCTCGCGCTGCTCGACGACGAGGGCGAGCCCGCCCGGGCCGGCGAACTCGTGCTGCCCGGGAGCCCGTTCGCCGCGCTCGCCCGCGAGGAGGACGCCGGCTGGGTGGACGACGAGCTGCTGGAGCGCTGGGGGCCGGAGGTGCTGACCGCCGTCGGCGTGCTGGCCGACTTCGTGCTGGTGCGCGCCGAGGACGTGGTGCTCGACCCGGACGACCTGGAGCGGCTCGACCCCACCGTCCCGGCCGACCGCGCGGCCGGCGGCCACCCCACCGGTCTGCTGGACGAGGCGCCGGACGGGCTCGCCGAGTGGGCCGAGGACGCGCTGGAGGCGCTGCAGGCCGACGAGGCGGTCGGCGTCCCGCCGGTGGCCGCCGAGCTGCTGGCCGTGCGCGACCTCGACCTGGTGGACGACGACGCCTGGCCGGAGGCGCTCGCGGCGCTGGCCCGCCCGCCGTACCGGGACGCCGTGGTCGCCCCGGTGCGCACCCTGCTGCCGGACGGCTCGTACGCCGACCTGCCGCCGTACACCGCGTGGTGGCTGCGCGACCACCCGGTGCTGGCGGGCCGGGAGCCGGCCGGTCTGCGTGCCGCCGGGGCCGACCCGCTGCTGCGCGGCCTGTACGACGAGGCCCGCACCACCCTGGACGACCAGTTCCTGCACGCGCTCGGGGTGCGCACCACGCTGGCCGCGCTGCTCGCCGAGCCGCACGGGCCGGACGAGGTGCTGGACCGGATGACCGACCCGGAGGCCGAGGTCGGCCACCGTCAGCTGCACGGCATCCACACCGCGCTGGCCCGGGTGGACCGTGGGCGGATCGAGCCGCTGGACGTGGTGCGGGCGCTGCCGCCGCTGGACCCGGACACCGGGCGCCGGCCGGACCACACGGTGGTGGTGGACGCCACCGAGGCGGTCGTCGCCGACGCTCCCGACCTGGTCCAGCTGCTGCACCGGTACCCGCTGCTGCCGGTCGCCCCGGCGCTGGCCGCCGACCTCGCCGAGCGGCTGCACGTGTCGCTGGCCAGCGAGGTGGCGGGCGGCCGGGTGCTCTCCGAGGGCGTGCTGCACCGGGTCCCGGCGGTGGTGCGGGAACTGCTGCCCGGCTGCCCGGTCGCCTACGAGGAGCACGAGGAGCTGCTGGTCGTCGGGCCGGACGGCGGCGAGGCGGCGGTGGACTGGCGCTGGGACACCGGGGCGGACGCCCCGGAGCCGCCGTACGACCCGGAGCTGGCCGAGGCCGCCGACGAGGACGACGAGTTCGAGGTCCCGCCGGTGCCCGGTCTGCTGCACGCGGCCACTCCGGAGGGCCTGGCCGCCGGGCTGGCCTGGTCGGTCGGGCAGTGGCACCGCCGCTTCGAGGTGCTGGCCGCCCTCAGCGAGCCGGACCGCGCCTACGAGCTCTCGGCCGCCCGCGACTTCGAGGGCTGAGCGCCCCCCGCGGGCCCGCCCCGACCGGCGGGCCCGCGGGGCGGGTCACTCACTCCAGGCCGCGGCGCTTCATGAAGTGCCAGGTGATCTCCAGGGCGATGCCGCAGACCACCGCGATGGCGACGCCGATCAGCGGGTCGCGGTAGCCGACCAGGGAGAGGTCGAAGAAGGACTTCAGCGGGGGCACCAGCAGCACCAGCGCGAAGGCGCCGCCCATGCTGCCGATCAGCAGCAGTCGCCACCAGTTGTAGGGGCGGGCGACGATGGCGAGGACCCAGAGGGCGATCAGGAAGAGCGTCAGGGTGGCCACGCTGGTGTCGGCCTTGAGGTCGGTCGCGTGGTCGGCGCGGGCGAGCGAGTAGGCGACGAAGGTGCCGGTGCCGGCGATGGCTCCGCCGGGGATCGCCAGCCGCAGCACGCGTTTCACGAAGCCGGTGCGGGCCCGTTCGTCGTTGGGGGCGAGCGCGAGGAAGAAGGCCGGGATGCCGATGGTCAGCGAGGACAGCACGGTGGAGTGCCGGGGCAGGAACGGGTACGGCGAATGGGTGAAGATCACCAGGAGCGCCAGCAGGACCGAGTAGACGGTCTTCACCAGGAAGAGTGAAGCGACCCGCTCGATGTTGCCGATCACCCGGCGGCCCTCGGCCACCACCGACGGCAGCGAGGCGAAGGAGTCGTTCAGCAGCACGATCTGGGCGACCGCCTTGGTGGCGTCGGAGCCGGTGCCCATCGCCACGCCGATGTCGGCGTCCTTGAGGGCGAGCACGTCGTTGACGCCGTCGCCGGTCATCGCCACGGTGTGGCCGCGGGACTGCAGCGCCCCGACCAGCTGGCGCTTCTGCTGCGGGGTGACCCGGCCGAAGACGCTGGTCCGGTCGGCGGTCTCGGCGAGTTCCTCCGGATCGGAGGGCAGGGAGCGGGCGTCCAGCGGGTGGTCGGCGCCGGGCAGGCCCAGGTGGCCGGCCACCGCGCCGACCGAGACCGCCGCGTCGCCGGAGATGACCTTGGCCCGGACCCGCTGGCTCTCGAAGTAGCGCAGGGTCTCGGCGGCGTCCGAGCGCAGCCGCTGCTGGAGCACCACCAGGGCCAGCGGGGTGAGGTCGGCCGCCGGGTCGGGGGAGTCCAGCGGGACGGGCGTGCGGCCCAGCAGCAGCACCCGCAGGCCCCGGGCGCCGAGCTCGTCCACCTCGGCCAGCGCCGGGTGTCCGGCGGGCAGCAGCACGTCGGGCGCGCCGAGCAGCCAGCTGGCCTCGCCGCCCTGCGGCTCCAGCAGCTGCACGCCGCTCCACTTGCGGGCGGAGGAGAAGGGCATCGCCTCGATCACCCGCCAGCCGTCGTGGCCGGAGCGGGCGTCGTCGTCGCCGCGCCCGTACGCGTCGATGACCGCCTGCATGGACGGGTTGGGGCGGGCGTCGGCGCCCGCCATCACGGCCAGGGCGTGCTGGACGGTCTCCGGGGCGACGGCGCCGGGCTCCCCGTCGGAGAGCACCCGCAGGTCGATCACGTCCATGCCGCCCTCGGTGAGGGTGCCGGTCTTGTCCAGGCAGACGGTGTCCACCCGGGCCAGGCCCTCGATCGCCGGGAGCTCCTGGACCAGGCACTGCTTGCGGCCGAGCCGGACCACGCCGATCGCGAAGGCGACCGAGGTCAGCAGCACCAGCCCCTCGGGGACCATCGGCACGATGCCGGCCACCATGCGCCGCACGGCCTCCCGCCAGTCCCGGCCCTCGACGGCCAGCTGGCTGATGATCAGGCCGAGGGCGGTGGGGATCAGCAGGTAGGTGATGATCCGCAGGATGCTGTCGATGCCGGAGCGCAGTTCCGACTTCACCAGGGTGAACTTGCTGGCCTCCTCGGCGAGCTGGGCCGCGTAGGCCTCGCGGCCGACCTTGGTGGCGGTGAACGCGCCGGCACCGGCCACCACGAAGCTGCCGGACATCACCTGGGCGCCGGGCTGCTTGAGGACCGGATCGGGTTCGCCGGTGAGCAGCGACTCGTCGACCTCCAGGCCGTCCGCCTCGGTGACCTCGCCGTCCACGATCACCTTGTCGCCGATGCCGAGCAGCACGGTGTCGTCGAGGACGATCTCGGAGACGCCGATCTGCTGGACGGCGCCGTCCCGGCGGACCTGCGGTCGGGCCTCGCCGATCAGGGCCAGGCTGTCCAGGGTCTTCTTGGCGCGCAGCTCCTGGATGATGCCGATCGCCGTGTTGGCCACGATGACCAGGCCGAACAGGCCGTCCTGGATCGGACCGACGATCAGGATGATCCCGAACATCACGCCGATGATCGCGTTGAAGCGGGTGAAGACGTTGGCCCGGACGATCTCCCGGGTGGACCGGCTGGACCGTACGGGGACGTCGTTGACCTGACCCTTCGCGACCCGCTCGGCCACCTCGGAGGCCGTCAGGCCGCCGCGTCGGCCGGGCAGCAGGCCGAGGGGGTGCGCTCCGTCCGGGCGGTCTTCGTCGGTCGGCCGCTCTTCCGCTGGCTGGGCAGGCTGCGTCATGGCACCGACTCTACGGGCGCCTTATGTCCGGTGCGTGCTACTAAAGGACCATTCAGTCCGACCGGGTGGCCGGACCCTGGCCGTCGTCCCCGGTCGCCCGTTCGGCCGTGTGCCCCGGTGCCGGTCCGGCCGCCTCGGCGGCGCGGCTGCGGGCGATCGCGTCCCGCCGGGCGCGGCAGTACCAGAGGCCGATCAGGCCGAGCAGGCCGCCGGAGAGGCAGATCCAGGGCCAGGTGCCGTGGCCGTGCGCGGAGAGGCTGCCCTGGAAGGGGAGCAGGGCGAGGAAGGCGATGAACCACAGCACCGTGCCGCCGCCGACGATGGCGACGTCGTTGGCCTCCAGCGGAGGGGGCGAGGGGTGCAGCGGCGTCTTGGGCATGGGGTCTAGCGTACGGTGCGGTGGGGCGGCCGCGCGGGTGCCGGGACGCCCCGCAGGCCCCCCGCAGGCTCTACGCGCGAAGATAGCGCGTGTGCGATCGGGAAACCATACTTAAAGATCTGCGCCCGGCCACCGTCGCCCCGGGCGTCCCCCACCCTCTCCTCAGCTCCCCCACAGAGGACGCACGCATGCCTGTGGTCCAGCCGACCACCGAGTCGCCCGAACCCGCCGACGCCGCGCCGAAGCCCCCCACGAGCGCCGTCGACCGCTTCTTCCGGATCAGCGAGCGCGGCTCCACCCTGCCGCGCGAGATCCGCGGTGGTGTCGCCACCTTCTTCACCATGGCGTACATCCTGGTGCTGAACCCGATCATCCTGGCCAGCGGCACGGACGTCACCGGGGCCCACCTGGACAGCGGCCAGCTGGTCACCGCCACCGCCCTCACCGCGGGTCTCACCACCCTGCTGATGGGCGTCATCGGCAACGTCCCGATCGGCCTGGCCGCCGGCCTCGGCGTCAACACGATCGTGGCGCTCCAGCTCGCTCCGAAGATGACCTGGCCGGACGCCATGGGCATGGTCGTGCTGGCCGGTTTCGCGATCATGCTGCTGGTCGCCACCGGTCTGCGCGAGCGCGTCATGAACGCCGTCCCGCTCGGCCTGCGCAAGGCGATCGCGATCGGTATCGGTCTGTTCATCAGCCTGGTCGGCCTGGTCGACTCCGGCTTCGTCAGCCGCATCCCGGACGCCGCCCACACCACCGTCCCGCTCCAGCTCGGCGGCAACGGGCACCTGCTCGGCTTCCCGGTGCTGATCTTCGTGGTCGGCCTGCTGCTCACCCTGGTCCTGCTGATCCGCAAGGTGCCCGGCGCCATCCTGATCAGCATCGCGGTCTCCACGGCGCTCGCCGCGGTCATCGACAAGGTGGCCGACGTCCCGGCGGCCAAGTGGGGCCTCACCGTCCCGACCTGGCCGGGCAACCCGGTCTCCGCGCCGGACTTCGGACTGGTCGGCAAGGTCAGCCTGTTCGGCGGCTTCGAGAAGGTCGGCGTGCTGACCGGCCTGCTCTTCGTCTTCACCGTGCTGATGTCCTGCTTCTTCGACGCGATGGGCACCATCCTCGGCGTGGCCGACGAGGCCCACCTGCTGGACGAGAAGGGCGACCTGCCCGGCATCAACAAGGTCCTGATGGTCGACGGCATCGCCACCGCGGCCGGCGGCGCCACCTCCGCCTCCGCCAACACCTGCTTCGTCGAGTCCACCGCCGGCGTCGGCGAGGGCGCCCGGACCGGCTTCGCCTCGATCGTCACCGGCCTGCTCTTCGTGGTGGCGCTCTTCCTCACCCCGCTCGCCACCATGGTCCCGGCCCAGGCCGCCACCCCGGCCCTGGTCACCGTCGGCTTCCTGATCCTGGCCAACTCGATCAAGTCGATCGACTGGGCCGACTACACGATCGCGATCCCGGCCTTCGTGACCATCGTGATGATGCCGTTCACGTACAGCATCACCAACGGCATCGGCATGGGCTTCATCGTCTTCTGCGTGATGCGCCTGGCCGCCGGCCGCGGCCGGGAGGTCCCCGTGCCGATGTACGCGGTGGCGGCGGTGTTCGCCTTCTACTACCTGATGCCGGCCTTCGGCCTGCTCTGACGCCGTACGCCGACCGAGCCCCGTCCCCCCGGTTCCGGGAGGGCGGGGCTCCGGCGTTCCCGGGGCGGCCGTCCGGTCAGTGGACGCAGAACTCGTTGCCCTCCGGGTCCCGCATGACGGTCCAGGCGCCGCCGGGCTCCTCGACGTGCCGCAGGACGGTGGCGCCGAGGGATCCGAGGCGGGCGACGGTGGCCTCGCGCTCGCCCGGGCCGGGGTGGACGTCGAGGTGCAGGCGGTTCTTGCCCCGCTTGGGCTCGGGGACGGCCTGGAACAGGACACGGCGGCCGAGGCCGGTGTCCGAGGCCGGATCGAACGGGTCCTCGGGGTGGCGGACGGCGGCCAGCGAGCGCCAGGCCGGGCGGCCGTCCAGCTCGGTGAGGTCCTCCGGGCCGACCGCGCCGGCGGCGAGCAGCCGGGTGATCAGCGCGCCGTGGTCCTCCTGCCTGTACTCCAGGGCGGCGGCCCAGAAGGCGGCCTGGCGGTGCGGATCGGCGCAGTCGATGACGAGCTTCCAGTGCAGCGGCATGTAACCGTTTCTACCGGTTACCGGGAGGGCGGGCAACGACCGGCCGTCAGAAGTTGTCAAAAAGGCACTCGTGTAGGCGAGTTGGCGGAGGGAATACTGCCTGGACGGAGAAGGGGGAGGGGACTCGACCGATGGTGCAACAGGATCCGCCGGGGGGCGTCGAGGCACAGCTGCTGCCGGAGCTGTTCTGGACGACGGACAAGGCCTCGCTGGACGGCCAGCGCGAGACGCTGCGCTGGTACCGCGGACTGATCGCGATGCTGGTGGTCGCCGCTGTGATCGGGTCGTTCCCGGGCCCGGACGACAAGGGCGACTTCGACGTCTGGCCGCTGTTCTCGGTCGCCGCCTTCCTGGTGGCCGGCTACTTCTGGTCCCGGCTGCGCCGCGGCAACCCGCAGGGCCGCTGGTACCAGGCCCGGGCGGCGGCCGAGTCGGTCAAGACGCTGGCCTGGAAGTACACCGTCCGGGCCCGGCCGTTCGACGGCCCGGCCGAGTCCGCGGACGTCGACCGCGGCTACCTGCTCCAGGTCGAGGACGTGCTGCGGGCCTTCGAGGACCCGGAGATCGTGCCGCCCGGCAGCGTCGCCGAGATCACCCCGGAGATGCGCCGCCGGCGCGCCGAGAGCCTGACCGCGCGGCGCACCCTCTACCTGCGCACCCGGGTCGAGGGCCAGCGCACCTGGTACCGCTCCCGGGCCGAGGCCTGCGACTCGCAGGCGGTCTCCTGGGGACTCGGCGTCGCGGTGCTGATCATCGTCGGTGCCGCGGCGGCCGTCGCCCAGGCCACCGGCGCGCTGCCGGTGCACCTGTTCGGCGCCACCTCGGCCGCGGCCGCGGCGATCATCGCCTGGACGCAGCTCAAGCAGCTCGGCCCGCTGGCCGCCGCCTACCAACTGGCCGCGCGCGAGCTGGAGAACGTCGGCAACCAGCTGTCCGACCTCGACCTCCGGGCGCCGGACGCCGAGGCGGGCTGGGCCCGGCTGGCCGCCGAGGCCGAGGACGCCGTCTCCCGGGAGCACACCACCTGGCGGGCCCGCAGGGCGTTCCCGCGCTGAGCCGGGCCGGGCGGGGGAGAGTACTCGACCGGAGCGGGGACTTGGGGAGATCCGGCGAAACGCGGGGCGCAGGTGTGCGGGGTGCGTGAGGGTAGAGCGCCCAGGTACGGACCGTAATCATTACGTGTCCATGCCCTGGTTTCATCGCCTGCGCGCGACCCCAGTTCCCGCCGGAGGCCCTCCTTGCGCATTCTCCTGATCGCCAGCGCGTTCAACAGCCTGACCCAGCGCGTCCACACCGCCCTGCGCGAGCGCGGCCACCAGGTCGCCGTCCAACTCGCCCTCGACGACGAGCGGATGAGGGCGGCGGTGGCCCGCACCGACCCCGAGCTGATCGTCTGCCCGATGCTCACCAAGGCCGTCCCGCAGGACATCTGGTCCACCCGGACCGTCCTGATCGTGCACCCGGGCCCCAAAGGCGACCGCGGCCCCTCCTCGCTCGACCGGGCGATCACCGAGGGGGTGGAGCGCTGGGGCGTCACCGTGCTGCAGGCCGTCGCGGAGATGGACGCCGGCGACATCTGGGCGTCCGTCGGGTTCCCCGTCCCCGCCTGCGGCAAGAGCGAGTTGTACCGGGGCGAGCTCGCCGACGCCGCCACCGAGGCCGTCCTGTTGGCCGTCCAGCGCTACGAGGGCGGGCTGTTCACCCCCGAGCCGCTGGACTACGCGCGGCCGGACGTGCACGGCGAAGCGCGCCCCTTCCTGCGCCAGGAGGAACGCCGGATCGACTGGGAGCGGGACGGCACCGCCACCGTGCTGCGCAGGCTGCGCGCCGCCGACTCCCAGCCCGGCGTCCTGGACGAGCTGTACGGACGGGAGTTCTTCCTGCACGGCGGCCACCCCGAGGACGAACTGCGCGGCCCGGTGCCCGGCGCCGTGCTGGCCACCCGGGACGGCGCGATCTGCCGGGCCACCGTGGACGGCGCGGTGTGGATACCGCAGCTGCGCCCGCGCCGCACCCCCGGCGGGCCGGTCACCTTCAAGCTGCCGGCCGCCACGGTGCTCGCCGACGAGCTGTACCGGGTCCGCGAGGTGCCGGTGAGCCCGGAGCGGGCGGGCAGTCGGGACACCTGGTCGGAGCTGCGCTACCGCGAGGAGGGCGAGGTCGGCTTCCTCGAATTCGCCCACGCGGGCGGGGCGATGAGCACCGAGCAGTGCCGTCGGCTGCTCACCGCCTACCGGGAGGCGGCCGACCGGCCGACCTCGGTGCTGGTGCTCGGCGCGCCCCGGGACTTCTACTCCAACGGGATCCAGCTCAACGTCATCGAGGGCGCGGCCTTCCCGGCGCTGGAGTCCTGGGAGAACATCAACGCGATGGACGACTTCGTCGAGGCGGTGCTGACCACGACGGACAAGGTGACGGTGGCGGCGCTGGCCGGGAACGCGGCCGCCGGCGGGCTGATGGCGGCGCTCGCCGCCGACGAGGTGTGGTGCCGGGAGTCGGCGGTGCTCAACCCGCACTACCGGCTGATGGGCCTGTACGGCTCCGAGTACTGGACGTACACCCTGCCCCGCCGGGTCGGTGCCGAGCAGGCCGAGCGGCTCACCGCCGAGGCGCTGCCGGTCGGCGCCGACCACGCCCGCCGGATCGGCCTGGTGGACCGCACGGTCGGCGGGGACGCGGCCGGGTTCCGCCGCTGGGTGGCGCGCGAGGCGGCCCGGATCGCCGCCTCGCCGGACCTCACCGGGCGGCTGGTGGACAAGAAGCGCCGCCGCGCGGTCGACGAGGAGGCCAAGCCGCTGGCCGAGTACCGGGCGGAGGAACTGCGCCGGATGCACGCCAACTTCTACCGGGCGGGCGAGCCGTACCACGCGCTGCGGCGGGACTTCGTGCACAAGGTCTGCCCGGTGGCCACGCCGGAGCACGTGGCGGGGCTGCTCGGGCGGCCCGGACAGCCGTAACGGCCGGCCCGGGCCCCGGCGGGGACCGCGGGGATACCGGGAGCGGGGACGGGCGGCGCCCGGCCGGGGTGGGGGGCCCGGCCGGACGCCCGCTCGGGCCCCGCTCCCGCGCCCGGCCTCAGCGCCGGGCGGCCCCGCCCAGCGGCCGCCGCTGCGGGAGCAGCGGGCTGCCCTGGTCGCCCGGGGTGCGCGCGGCCCCCGCGGCCCGCGCGGTCCCGGAGGCGCGCTGGGGCCGCGGAGGCAGCGGGGCGGCCGGACCGGCCAGCAGGGGCTGGGAGTCGGACCGGCTCGGCGAGACCGCGAAGGCCAGCGAGCCGAAGAACACGTAGCAGCCCAGCCCGACCCCGAGCGGGAAGATGAACTGGAGCGCCATCACGCCGGCCTCGGTGGAGCGCGAGAAGTCCAGCTGGACGGAGAGCGCCGCCATGCCGGTGTAGTGCATCGCGCAGACCGCCACGCCCATCACCGGCGCCGCCGCCAGCACGGCGAGCGTGCCCCGGATGTTGAGCGCGGCCCAGAGCGCGGCCGTGGCCGCGACCACGGCGATGGCCACCGAGGCGGCCACGGTGGGCCGGTCGTAGCCGAGCGTGCCGGGCAGGACCATCGCGGCCATGCCCAGGTAGTGCATCGCGGCGACCCCCAGACCGGTGGTCAGCCCGCCGACCAGCAGCGCCAGGACGCGGCGCCGCCAGTACCCGACGGTGAAGAGCCCGACGCCGACCACGGCGACGGCGACCAGCAGGCTGAGCACGGTCAGGCCGGGCCGGTAGCCGATCTCGACGCCGGTCACGGAGAAGCCGAGCATCGCGATGAAGTGCATGGACCAGATCCCGGCCCCGAGCGAGGTCGAGGCGAACAGCAGCCAGACGGCCCGGGTGCGGCCCCGGGAGACGAGTGCCCAGCGGGCGCTGCGCAGGGCGACGAAGGCGCCGACGCAGGCGACGAAGTACGAGACCGCCGGTGTCACCCAGCCGTGGTCGGCATGGTGGATCTCACCCAATGGAGCTCCCTGGAGGAGGGTTGAGGGCACCGGGGCGCGGGCGGACGCGGCTGGCCGGGGAAGGCGCGCGGCGGCGGGCACCGGAGCGGGAACGTGCTCCCGCAGGGGAGGAGCCTGGCATGTGGTGCCCCTGACAATCGGGGAGAGTAACCACTGCCCGGCGGTCGCACAATGTTCGTGCTTTTCGTGAAGTCCCAGGTCAGGATGGGCCTTTACGCGGCCTGCATGATCCCGGCACCAACCCCTGACACCGCCTGCGCACCGCCTCCGGGTGACTGCGGGCCGCCGTCGGCGCTCACTCCAGGGGGGCTAGCCCGAACGGGTGGCCGGCCGGGTCGATCAGCACCCGCAGGGTGCGGCCGTGCTGGTAGGCGGGCTCGGTGGCGCCGAGCGCGAGGGCCTTCGCGGTGGCCTCGTCCAGGTCGTCGACGTAGAAGTCGAGGTGGAAGTGCTTGCTGCCGTCCGGTTCCGTCCACGGCTCCGGCCGGTAGCCGGTCACCCGGCCGAAGCCCAGCGGGCTGCCGCCCTCGGGGTTGTCCAGGATCGCGAAGCGCTCGTCCGCGTGCCTGGTCTCCCACCCCAGCAGCTCGCCGTAGAACGAGGCCAGTGCGACCGGGTCGGCGCAGTCGATGGTGACCATGGCGAGCCGGGCGAAGCCGGTGTCGCCGGGCCCGGTGCGCGCGGACCGCTCGGACGGCTGCGGCTGTTCGGACCGCTGGGACCGCTCGGACTGCTCGGTGGCGAGGTCGGACATGGCAGGTCGGCCCTTCTGGGAGAGAGCTGAGGCCCATGACCAATATGGCACCGCGGTGACCCTCCGGCACGGCGGCGGATCTCATTTTCCTTAGCGAGAGTAATGACGTAGGCTAAAGAGATGCCCGAGATGTCCGAGCAGGACCTCGCAGCGGTCAGTCAGCTGCGATCGTCCACGATGCGCCTCTCCCGACGACTCAAACACCAGCGGGTGGAGGAGTCGCTGAGTCCCACCGAGATGGGAGTGCTGGGCACCCTCGCCCGGTGCGGAAAGGCGACGCCGGGTGAGCTCGCCCGGAAGGAGCACGTGCAGCCTCCTTCGATGACCAGGATCGTCGCGATGCTGGAGGAGAAGGGGCTGGTGCGGCGCGAACCGCACCCCGAGGACCGCCGCCAGGTGGTCGTCAGCAGCACCGAGCAGGCCGAGACGATCCTCGCGGAGAGTCGTCGACGCCGGAACGTCTGGCTCGCCGAGCTCGCCCAGGGGCTCGACGAGGAGGAATGGGCCGTCCTCAGGGAGGCCGCGCCCGTGCTCTACAAGCTCGCCCACCTGTAGCCCGTACACCTGTCGCTCGTACACCTCCGAGGCACACCGACCCCGGCCGGCCGCCGGGAGAAGAAGGAGCCCGCATCACCGCAGGACCGACCACCGACACCAGGAGCGGGGCGGCCCCCCCCCAGGCCCGGGCGCCCCCCGGGGTGGACCACCGGACCCCCCCCCCCCCCCCCCCCCCCCCCCCCCCCCCCCCCCCCCCCCCCACGAGGGGAGACCAACGTGACACCGCCGGCCGCAGCCAGCGCCGCCGCCATCCGCACCGACGACCCGACCACCGACCCCGCCGCTGCCACCGCCGCGGCCGCCGACGCCCAGGCACCCGCCCCCACGGGGCTGCCCGGCAACGGCGACGACGACCCCGACGAACGCACCGCGGCGGACTCCGCCGCCCAGCGCCGCGCCCACGCGGCCTCCCACCCGTCGCCCGCCACCGCCCTTCCTGCGACGGGCTCCGCCCGGCCGCTCTCGTCGCCGACCGGCACCCGCTTCACCAGGCCCGGGGGGATGTTCTCCTCACTGCGCGTTCGCAACTACCGCTACTACTTCGCCGGCCAGGTGGTCTCCAACACCGGCACCTGGATGCAGCGCATCGCCCAGGACTGGCTGGTGCTGAGCCTCACCGGCAGCCCGCTCGCGGTCGGCATCACCACCGCCATGCAGTTCCTGCCGATGCTGCTGCTCGGCCTGTTCGGCGGCGTGCTCGCCGACCGGATGCCCAAGCGCCGGCTGCTGGTCTTCACCCAGGGCGCGATGGGCCTGCTGGCCGCCGGCCTCGCGGTGCTGACCGTCGGCGGTGTGGTGACGCCGTACTACGTGTACGCCTTCGCACTGCTGCTCGGCCTGGTCACCGTGGTGGACAACCCGACCCGGCAGGCCTTCGTCTCCGAGATGGTCGGGCC
This sequence comes from Kitasatospora sp. NPDC127116, assembly GCF_042677365.1. Lineage (NCBI taxonomy): Bacteria > Bacillati > Actinomycetota > Actinomycetes > Kitasatosporales > Streptomycetaceae > Kitasatospora > Kitasatospora sp. NPDC127116. The sequence goes on along the minus strand of NZ_JBHXTL010000009.1, from coordinate 18,343 downwards.
CAAGGACCTCGCCAACGCCGTCAGCCTGAACGCCGCCAACTTCCAGACCGCCCGGCTGGTCGGCCCCGCCGTCGCGGGCCTGCTGATCGCCGCGGTCGGCAGCGGCTGGGCGTTCGCCGTCAACGCGCTGTCCTTCGCCGCCGTGATCGGCGGGCTGCTCGCGATGCGGGAGAGCGAACTGCGCCCGACCGAGCCGATCGCCCGCGAGAAGGGTCAGCTGCGCGAGGGGCTGCGGTACGTCAAGGAGCGGCCCGAACTGCTCTGGCCGATGGTGCTGGCCGGGTTCATCGGCACCTTCGGCTTCAACTTCCCCACGCTGCTCTCCGGCTTCGCGTACGACACCTTCAAGGTCGGCGCCGGCCAGTACGGCCTGCTGAACACCGCGATGGCGATCGGCTCGCTGACGGGTGCGCTGCTCGCCGCCCGCCGGGGCGTGCCGCGGCTGCGCCGGCTGGTCGGCGCGGCGCTGGCCTTCGGAGCGCTGGAGGTGGTCGCCGCGTTCGCGCCCGACTACTGGACCTTCGCGCTGCTGCTGATGCTGGTCGGGGTCTTCGGGCTGAGCTTCAACACCTCGGTCAACTCCTCGCTGCAGCTGGCCACCGACCCCGCGATGCGCGGCCGGGTGATGGGCCTGCTGGTGCTGGTCTTCACCGGCGGCACGCCGATCGGCGCCCCGATCGTCGGCTGGGTGACGGCCTCGTACGGGCCCCGGCTCGGCCTGCTGGCCTGCGGACTGGTGTCCGCGGCGGCGGCCGGCACGGTCGGCCTGGTGCTGGCCCGCAGCGCGGACCTGCGGGTGCGGTTCGACCTGCACCCGGGCCGCGGCGGCCGGGTGGTGGCCTTCGTGCCGCGGACCGCGCCGGCGGCCAAGTCGGAGCTGGCCGCGGCCTGCTGACCGTCCGTCGGGCCCCCGGGGGGCGTCCCGGGGGGCCGTGGCGGTTCAGAGCCGGATGGCGAGGACCTGGCCCGGCCAGACGCCGTCCGGCCGCTCGACCTCGAAGCCCTCGGTCTCGGTGAAGCCGAGCGCCCGGTACTGGGCGACCAGCCCGCGGTCGGCGCCGGCGTAGCAGTCCACCCGGAGCAGGCCGATGCCGCGGCGGCGGGCCTCCTCCACCGCGTCGGCGATCAGCGCGGCGCCGATGCCCGAGCCCTTGCGGGTGCGGTCGGTGACCAGGTTGCGGACGAACAGCTCGCGCTCGGCCACGGCGGGGACGTACGCGCCGCGCTCCTCGGACAGCACGCAGGAGCCGACCGTACGGCCCCGGTCGTCCACCGCGAGACGGATCAGGAACGGCTCGGCGCCGTACTTCGCGATGTGCTCCACCCGGGCCGGGTCGGTGCTGAAGGGCTGGTCGCCCCACTGGCCGGTGCGGCCGCGGCCGGCCAGCCAGGCCACGGCGCCGTCGAGCAGGGCGAGGACGTCGGGGATGTCCTCGGGGCCGCCGGTGCGGATCTTCACGCCGCTGGAATCGATCATGGATCCGTTCTATCCCGAACCGGCGTGCGCGGGAAGATTGATCCATGAGGTTGTTCGTGGCGGTGCTGCCGCCCGCCGAGGCGCTGCAGGGGCTCCTCGACGCGGTCGCGCCGTTGCGGGAGCTGCCCGGGGCGGAACGGCTGCGCTGGACCGGCGTCGAGGGCTGGCACCTGACCCTGGCCTTCCTGGGCGAGGTGCCGGCCGAGCGGCTGCCGGAGCTGGCGGCGGGCCTGGCCGCCGTCGCCGAGGTCCACCCGGTGCACCGGCTGCGGATCGCGGGCGCGGGGCGGTTCGGCGACCGGGTGCTCTGGGCCGGGGTCGAGGGCCGGACCTGGGCGCTGCGCCGGCTGGCCGACGCCGTCACCGCGGCCACCGCCGAGGTCACCGGGGCGACCGACGACTACGCCTTCCACCCGCACCTCACCCTCGCCCGGGCCGGCTCCTCGCGCGGCCACCGCAGGGCCGTGCGGCGGGTCGCGGCGGCCGAGCTGGACGGCCTGGTGGCGGCGCTGGCCGACTACCGGGGGCCGGACTGGGACGCCACCGGGCTGCACCTGGTGCGCAGCGACCCGGGCGGCGGCTCCGTCCACTACGAGTCGCTGCACACCTGGCCGCTGGCGGACTGGAGCTGAGGCCCCCGGGGGCGGCTCCGGGACCGGGGTCGCGGGGCCCGGGGCCGGGGCCCGGGAGAAGTCCGGGGCGGGCCGCAGGTACGCTCGATGACCGTGGATCCCAAGACTCGTATGCGCATCGTCTCCGGCACCCTGGTGCTGATGCTGGTCGTCGTGCTGATCAGCTCGCTGGTCGGCCGCTAGGGCGGGCCCCGGCGGGAGGACCCCCGGCCCGGCCCCGGAACGGCGAGAGGGCCACCGCCCGTCGGCGGTGGCCCTCGGCCGTGTCCTCGGGGGACCGGTCAGACCTTCGCGAGCTGCTCGACCACGTGGTCGATGCAGTGGGTGAGCGCCTCGACGTCGGCCGGGTCGATCGCCGGGAACATCGCGATGCGCAGCTGGTTGCGGCCCAGCTTGCGGTACGGCTCGGTGTCCACGATGCCGTTGGCACGCAGTGCCTTGGCGACCGCGGCGGCGTCCACCGACTCGTCGAAGTCGATGGTGCCGACCACCTGGGAGCGCTCGGCCGGGTTCGCCACGAACGGGGTGGCGTAGGCGGACTTCTCGGCCCAGGAGTACAGCCGGGACGAGGAGTCCGCGGTGCGGGCGACCGCCCAGTCCAGCCCGCCGTTGCCGTTCAGCCACTCCAGCTGGTCGGCCAGCAGGAAGAGGGTGGAGAGCGACGGGGTGTTGTACGTCTGGTCCTTCGACGAGTTGTCGATGGCCGTCGGCAGCGAGAAGAACGGCGGGATGTAGCGGCCGGAGCCGGCGATCTCGGCGGCGCGCTCCAGCGCGGCCGGGGAGAAGGTCGCCAGCCACAGGCCGCCCTCGGAGGCGAAGGACTTCTGCGGGGCGAAGTAGTAGACGTCCGTCTCGGTGATGTCCACCGGCAGGCCGCCGGCGCCCGAGGTCGCGTCCACCAGGACCAGCGAGCCCTCGTCCGCGCCCACCGGACGCCCGATCGGCATCGCGACGCCGGTCGAGGTCTCGTTGTGGGTGAGCCCGTAGACGTCCACGCCGGCCTCGGCGACCGGCAGCGGGTGGGTGCCCGGGGCGGTCTTGATCACGGTCGGCTCGCCGAGCCACGGTGCCGCCTTGACCGAGGAGGCGAACTTCGAGGAGAACTCGCCGAAGTCCAGGTGCTGGGACTTCTCCCGCACCAGGCCGAAGGCGGCGATGTCCCAGAAGGCGGTGGAGCCGCCGTTGCCGAGGACGACCTCGTAGCCGTCCGGCAGCGAGAACAGGCTGCTCACGCCCTCGCGCACGCGCTTGACCAGGTCCTTGATCGGGGCCTGGCGGTGCGAGGTGCCGAGCAGGGAGGTCTGGGTCGCGGCGAGGGCACTCAGGGCCTCGGGGCGCACCTTGGACGGTCCGCAGCCGAAACGGCCGTCTGCGGGCTTGATGTCAGCGGGGATCTGGATCTGAGCCACGCGCGCAGCCTACCGGCCGGAGGGTTCGGCGGGGTACGGCCGTCCGCCCGCTGAGACCGTGATCACTGCTGCCCGGAGGCGGGCCGCAGACAGGCGGCAGCGGGCCCGGCCGGAGCCGGACCCGCTGCTCAGGGGCACTGTCCGGACGCTCGTCCGGTATCCCCGGGAGGGGATCAGTGGACGATGGCGTCCCAGCCCTCGATCTCCTCGGGGCGGCGCGGGCCGGGGCCGATGTAGCGCGCGGAGGGGCGCACGAGCCGGCCCGTGCGCTTCTGCTCCAGGATGTGCGCCGACCAGCCGGCGGTGCGCGCGCAGGTGAACATCGAGGTGAACATGTGCGCCGGGACCTCGGCGAAGTCCAGCATGATGGCGGCCCAGAACTCGACGTTGGTGGCCAGCACGCGGTCGGGGCGACGGTTGTGCAGCTCCTCCAGCGCGGCCTTCTCCAGCGCCTCGGCGACCTCGAAGCGCGGCGCGCCGAGCTCCTTGGCGGTGCGGCGCAGCACCCGGGCGCGCGGGTCCTCGGCGCGGTAGACGCGGTGGCCGAAGCCCATCAGGCGCTCGCCCTTGTCCAGGGCGTTCTTGACCCAGGCGGTCGCGTCGCCGGTGCGCTCGATCTCCTCGATCATGCCGAGCACGCGCGACGGCGCGCCGCCGTGCAGCGGGCCGGACATCGCGCCGACCGCGCCGGAGAGGGCGGCCGCGACGTCGGCGCCGGTGGAGGCGATGACCCGGGCGGTGAAGGTGGAGGCGTTCATGCCGTGCTCGGCGGCCGAGGTCCAGTAGGCGTCGACGGCCTTGACGTGCTTCGGGTCCGGCTCGCCCCGCCAGCGGATCATGAACCGCTCGACGACCGTCTCGGCCTTGTCGATCTCGCTCTGCGGGACCATCGGCAGGCCCTGGCCGCGGGCCGACTGGGCGACGTAGGACAGGGCCATCACGGCGGCCCGGGCGAGGTCGTCGCGGGCCTGCTCGGCGTCGATGTCCAGCAGCGGCTTGAGGCCCCAGACCGGGGCGAGCATGGCGAGTGCGGACTGCACGTCGACCCGGATGTCGCCGGAGTGCACGGGGATCGGGAACGGCTCGGCGGCCGGCAGGCCGGGGTTGAACTTGCCGTCCACCAGCAGGCCCCAGACGTGGCCGAAGGAGACGTTGCCCACCAGGTCGTCGATGTCGACACCGCGGTACCGCAGGGCGCCGCCCTCACGGTCGGGTTCGGCGATCTCGCTCTCGAACGCGACGACTCCCTCAAGCCCGGGTACGAAATCGGACATGCGACGGCTCCCTCAGTTCTGTGATCGGCGCTCCGCCGTGGTGGGGCGGCGCACCAGTGACCGAATGGTGTTTGGCACTCGGTGCCAGAGTGACAGGCACGGGGTGCATTGCGCCATACACCACCGTGGTGATGTTTCCCGCGGGCCCGCTCGACCTGCCCGCCGGACGGGCCGGTCGCGCCCGGGGGAGCCCCGGAACCCCTGCGATCCCGGGAACCAAACGCCCTGTTCCGGACAATTCCCCGCGGGGCGGTCGGTCAAGCGGCGGCGGGCCACCTCATCTCCCACCGGGGTTTGTCCGTAGGTAGCGGCGCCGGTTGCTTGTCGTACGGGATGATGTTGGCGTGCAGACCCCGGATCGCGCCCAGTCGACGCCCCCGAGCCCCGCCAACCGGACCCTGGCCGACGAGGCCCGCCCCGGCCCGGACCTCACCGTGATGCGCAAGCACTACAGCCACGAGGGCCTGGTCGAGGAGCGGCTCGCGCCCGAGCCGATCGGCCAGTTCACCCGCTGGTTCCACGAGGCGGACGACGCCGGGGTGGTGGAGCCCAACGCCATGGTGCTCTCCACCGCCGACGCCGGGGGGCGGCCCAGCTCGCGCACCGTCCTGCTCAAGGGCTACGACCTGCGCGGCTTCGTGTTCTTCACCAACTACGGCTCCCGCAAGGGCTCCGAGCTGGCCGCCAACCCGTACGCGGGGCTGCTCTTCCCGTGGATCGCGCTGGCCCGCCAGGTGATCGTCCAGGGCCGGGTGGAGAAGGTCGGCCGGGACGAGACCGCCGCCTACTTCCGCACCCGCCCGCACGGCTCCCAGCTGGGCGCCTGGGCCAGCGAGCAGTCCAGCCCGGTCGGCGGCCGGGAGGTCCTCGAACAGCGCTACGCCGAGCTGGAGCGGCGCTACCCGGAGGGCGAGGGCGTGCCCGTCCCGCCGTTCTGGGGCGGGTACCGGGTGGTCCCGCAGAGCGTCGAGTTCTGGCAGGGCCGGGAGAACCGGCTGCACGACCGGCTCCGCTACGTCGCCGACCCGTCCGACCCGACGGGGTGGCGGGTGGAGCGGCTCTGCCCGTGATCCCTTCGGCCCAAAGGCTCCGCGCGGCGTCCGCGCGGAGCTGATGGACCGTCATCCGTCCGGTAGGATGCCCGTCGCGGACCTGGGCCGATGCAGCTCCGGCCGGCGGCCCGCCGTGCCGACACGATCGAGTGAGGGACTGAGTGAGGGACTGATGGGCGTCACCGGTGCGGGAACCGCCGCTGGACTCGGCTCTGACCTGGTCGACGTCGCCGCCCTGCCGCTCGACGAACTCGACGCCCTGCCCGACACCGTCCTCGGTGACCTGCTGCGCCGGGTGGTCGCGGACGCCCTGACCCCCGGCGCGGAGCCGCTCGCGGCCTTCCAGTCGGCGCTCGACCGGTAGCACCGCGGGAGCCCGCGCCCCCGCGCCCGGCGCGTCGAGCCCGACGGGCGCCCGCGCCCCCACCGGTGCGCCCCCTGAGCGCCGGAGCGCCCCCGGCCGGGGAAGTGCGCCTGACCACCGGCTAAACCCACCGAGGCGGTCGAATCCGCCAACTCGCCAGCGTGGACGGTGGAGTTCGGGACATGCTGGGGTATGAAACCAGCGCCGTCGCGGACCGTTGGGCACGGGGGGAACAGGTGATGGAGCAGGAACAACACCGGCCGTACTTCTTCTTCAGCTACGCGCGTCGGGACTTCGAGGCCGAGGACGCCTTCGTCAACCAGTTCTTCAACGACCTGCGGGACGAACTCGGGCGGCTGGTCGGCACCGGCGTGCGCGGCGAGGAACTGGCCTACCGGGACACCGAGCAGCTGCGCCTGGGCGACGACTGGGCCGAGCGGCTGGCCACGATGCTCGGCCGCAGCCGGACCATGATCGCGCTCTACTCCCCGGCCTACTTCACCAGCCTCTACTGCGGCAAGGAGTGGACCGCCTTCCGCGGCCGGGTCCGGCGCCACCACGAGGAGACCGGGGAACTCATCCCGGCGCTCGTCCCGGTGCTCTGGGAACCCGTCGAGCCGGGCGACCTGGCCGACGAGGTCAACAAGATCCAGTGGGCCCAGCCGGACATGGGCGAGGCCTACGCCCGGTACGGCCTGCGGGCGCTGCTGCGCACCGCGCAGGGCGGGGCGTACGAGCAGGTCGTCCGGGTGGTCGCGGAGCGGGTCCGGGACGCGGCCGCGCGCCGGCTCGGCGAGCTGCCCGAGTTCGACCTCGGCGCCGTGCGCGGCTACTTCCCGCCCCCGGCGGCGCCGCCCGCGGCGTCCGCCCCCGGGATGGTGCGGCTGTTCATAGCGGCCGGGCGCGCCTCGGAGTCCGCCGCCGAGGGCGGCTGGTACGGCTCCAAACCGTGGCACTGGGCGCCCTACCACCCGCCCGTCCAGCCCTCCCTGGCGGCCCGCGCCCAGCAGGTGATCACCGGTGCCGGGCACACCACCACGCTGGAGGAGGTCGACACCGCCCTCGCCGACAAGCTCGACCAGGCCCGCGAGGACAGCCAGGTCAGCATCCTGCTGGTGGACCCGTGGGTGGCCGGAGCCGAGCGCTACCGCTCCGCGCTGCGCGCGTACGACGAGCAGAACCACCCCGTCACCGGCGTGATGGTGCCCACCGGCAGCGGTGACCCGGCCGACGGGCCGGGGCGCGACGCGCTCTGGGCGGGCGTGCGCGACGTGTTCCGGCGCAACTGGCTGCGCCGGAGCGACCTGGAGCACTTGTTCCGGGTCAAAGTGAGCCGGGAGAGCTTCGACAACGACCTCACCATCATGGTGACGGTCGCTCAGAACAAGCTCATGGACGACAACCTGGATTGGGGGGACGATGGCGGCGACGCCTTCGGCCTCGGCCCCGGCGGCCCGGACACCGGCCCGGCGATGCCCGGGCTGACCATCCCGGCCGGCCCGCCGGGACCCCGCCCGGGGCCCGCACGCGTCAACCGGGGCCTCCCGGGTTCCACCGACCTGCCGCACCAGAGCCGGGGCAAGGACACCGCTGTCCCGCTGAGGGGGGAGAAGAACGATGACCACTGAGCCCGGCGCGGATCCGGAGCGCGGCGGACCGGGATCGGTCGTCACGTTCTACTCCTTCAAGGGCGGCACCGGCCGCACCATGGCGCTCGCCAACGTCGGCTGGATCCTCGCCAGCCGCGGCCTGCGCGTCCTGGTCGTCGACTGGGACCTGGAGGCGCCCGGCCTCCACCGGTACTACCACCCGCTGCTGGTCGACCCGGAACTGCACTCCACCGACGGCCTGATCGACCTGCTGCGCTCCTACGTCAAGCAGGCGCTGCCCTCCGCCACCGGGCCGGTCGGGCAGTCCCCGGCCGCCTGGCTGGACGAGCCCGGGCGCCTGGACGGCTACGTCTGCGGCCTCGCCCTCGACCTGCCGCCCGGCGGCCGGCTCGACTTCCTGCCCGCCGGCCGGCAGAACGCCGCCTACGCCGCCGCCGTCACCAGCTTCAACTGGCGCAGCTTCTACCACGGCCGGGACATCCGCGGCGGCGAGTTCCTGCGCGAGCTGCGCGACCGCTGGGCCCGCGGCTACGACTACGTGCTCATCGACAGCCGCACCGGCGTCAGCGACACCTCCGGCATCTGCACCGTCCTGATGCCCGACACCGTGGTGGACTGCTTCACCTTCAGCGTCCAGAACATCCGCGGCGGCGTCGACGCGGCCCGCGACATCGCCGCGGCCGAGGAGCGGGCGATCCGGGTCCTGCCGGTGCCGATGCGGGTCGAGGACGCCGAGCAGGAGCGCCTGGAGGCCGGCCGCGACTACGCCCGCGAGGCCTTCGCCCCCTACCTCGGCCGCTGGCTGGCCGGCGACCGCCGGGCCGGCTACTGGGCCGACGTCGAGGTGCCGTACAAGCCCTTCTACGCCTACGAGGAGGTGCCCGCCACCGTCGCCGACCGGCCGCAGGAGGCCCGCAGCCTGCTCAACGCCTTCGAGCGGCTGGCCGGCTGGATCACCGACGGCCGGGTCCGCGCCCTTCGCCCGCTCACCGCCGAGACCCGCCGCCGGCTCTACGGCGCCTACCTGCGCTCCGCCCGGGCGGTTCCGCGCCAGGTGTTCGTCAGCTACGCCCCCGAGGACCGGATGTGGGCCGAGTGGGCCGCCGGGACGCTCACCCGCTTCGGCTACCAGACCTCCCTGCACAGCGCCGCCGAGCCGTACAGCGGCCCCCGGCCGCCGGAGGTCGCCGGGCCGGTCGACGGCCAGGGCCGGCTGCTCGCGCTGCTCTCGCCCGAGTACACCGCTCTGCCCCGCGCGGCCGAGGTCTGGCAGCTCCTCCAGGGGCGCGAACTCGCCTCCGGATCACCGTCGTTGGTCGCCTTCCGGCTCCAGGACTCGGACGAGCCGGTGCCCCGCCCGTTCACCGGGCCGCCGGTGCCCGACCTGGTCCGCTCCTCCGCGGTCGGCGCCGAGTCCCAGCTCTACGCCGAACTCGGCCCGCCGCCCGGCAGCAGCCGCCAATCGGACACCGACAGCGGGGAGTTCGCCGCCCCCGCGCGGTTCCCCGGCACTGCCCCGCAGGTCCAGGAGGCGCCCTCGCGCAACGCCGCCTTCATCGGCCGCGGCAAGCTGCTCGAACTGCTCCGCAACCGCTTCACCGGCGGGCCCGCCGCCGTGCTCAGCCAGGTGCTCTACGGCTTCGGCGGCGCCGGCAAGTCCCAGATCGCCGCCGAGTACGCGCACCGCTTCAAGGCCGCCTACGACGTGGTCTGGTGGGTGCCCGCCGAGGAGCCCGCCAACATCCCGCAGAAGCTCGCCGAACTCGCGCCCCGGCTCGGCGTGCCCACCAGCGACGACGTCGCGCACACCGCCGCCGCCGTGCTCGACGCGCTGCGCCGCGGCCAGCCGTACCGCCGGTGGCTGCTCGTCTTCGACAACGCCGGCACCCCCGAGGAGCTCGCCCCCTGGCAGCCGGCCGGCTCCTCCGGCGGGCACGTGCTGATCACCTCCCGCAACCAGGGCTGGGCCCGGCACGCCGGCCTGGTGGAGGTCGACGTCTTCCTCCGCGAGGAGAGCGTCCGGCTGCTGCGCCGCTTCAACGGCGGGCTCTCCTCGGAGGACGCCGACCAGGTCGCGCAGCGCCTCGGCGACCTGCCGCTCGCCGTCGGCCAGGCCGCCGTCTGGCTCCAGGAGACGTCGATGCCGATCGCCACCTACCTCGAACTGCTCGACGAAGAGCTCACCGAGATGCTGGAGCGCACCCGGCTGCGCGCCGCCGACTACCCGCACTCGGCCGCCGCGACCTGGCGCATCTCGGTCGAGGAGCTGCGCCGGATGAACGCCCCGGCCGCCCAGATCCTGGAGATCTGCGCCTTCTTCGGCCCGGACGCCATCCCGATGCGGCTGCTCTACAGCCGGGCCGTCACCCGCGCCCTGCGGCTGCCCCCGCGCGCGCCCCGCGACAAGCTCGCGATCGGCGAGTTCCTGCGCGCCATCAACCGCTTCGGGCTCGCCCGCACCGACCAGGGCAGCGAGACCATCACCGTGCACCGGCTGGTCCAGGCGGTGCTGCGGGACCAGGTCGAGGAGGAGCGGCGGGCCGAACTGCGCGGCGTCGTCCACGCCGCGCTCGCCACCGCCAACCCCGGCGACCCGGACGTGCCCGTGAACTGGGCCGAGTACGCCGAACTCCTGCCCCACCTCTGGCCGTCCGGAGCGCTCGACAGCGCCGACGAGGACGTCCGGCAGTGGATCATCGACTCGGTCCGCTACCAGTGGAAGCGCAGCCTGCACGAGTCCGGCCGGGAACTCGCCGAACGGACCCTGGAGCACTGGCGCCAGGACGGCTACGGCGGGCCCGGCTTCGACGTCGACAACGACGCCCAGACGCTCATGCTGCGCACCCAGCTGAGCAACATCCGCCGCTCCCAGGGCGCCCTCCAGGAGGCGTACGAGATGGACCGGGACATCCTGGAGCGCTTCACCGCGACCCTGGGCCCGGAGCACTCCCACACCCTCGCCGTCGCCAACAGCCTCGGCGCCGACCTGCGCTTCCTCGGCCGCTACGACGAGGCCCGGGCGCTCGACCGCCGCACCCTGGACGCCGCCCGGCGCACCCTCGGCCCGGACCACCCCCGCACCCTGATGATCACCAACAACCTCGCCGTCTCCGACTACCTGGCCGGCGACCGCCGGGCCGCCCTGGAGCGGCACCGCAGCAACTACCTCCAGCAGCGCGACGCGCTCGGCGCGCACAGCCTCTACGCGCTCTCCTCGGCCTCCAACTACGCCCGCGACCTGCGCGAGACCGGGCGGCTGCGGGAGGCCCTGGACCTGCTGGAGGAGACCGTCCGGATCTACCAGCAGACCATCGGCGACAGCCACACCGACACCCTGCGCGCCCGCAAGAACCTGGCCGTGGCGCTGCGCCGGGCCGGCCGGTACCACGAGGCCCTGGAGATCGACGAGGACATCTACCAGCGCTACCTGGACATCAACGGCCCCGAGCACCCCGACACCCTGGCCGCCGCCACCAACCTGGCCAGCGACCTCAACGCGCTCGGCGACACCGGGCGGGCGATCCCGCTGGCCGAACGGGCGCTGGCGCGGTACCGCGACTACCTGGGCGAGAACCACCCGGTGACGCTGGCCGGCGCCAACAACCTCTCGGTGTACCTGCGGCTGGCGGGGCGCGCGACGGAGGCGCGCGAGCTGTCCGGCCGTACGCTGGCGCAGTTCCGCACCGTCCTCGGCGCGCACCACCTCTACATCCCGATCGCGATGATGAACCACGCCAACGACCTGTCGCTGGCCGGGGAGCTCCAGGACGCGCTCGACCTGGAACTGGAGGCCGCGCCGCTGATGACCGAGGCCCTCGGCCAGGACCACTACGACTCCATCGGCATCAACTCCAACCTCTCGCTGTCGATGGCCGCCCTCGGGTACGCCGAGCGGGCGGCGGAGCTGCGGGCGGACTGCATCCGGCGGGCCCGGATCACCCTGGGGGAGGAGCACCCGACGACGATCGCGGTGCGGGCCGGGACGCGGCTGGACTCCGACGTGGAGCCGCCGCACGTGTGACGGACGGTCGGCCGGCGTGGCCTAGGCTCACCGGCATGGTGCCGTTCCGGCAGTTCCTGCTGAAGATCCACAGTCGGTGCAACCTGGCCTGCGACTACTGCTACGTGTACGAGGGCGCGGACCAGAGCTGGCGCGGGCGGCCGCGGCGGATGGAACTCGCGACCGTCCGCCGCACCGCCCGGCGGATCGAGGAGCACGCGGCCGAGCACGGGCTGGACGAGGTGTCCGTGGTGCTGCACGGCGGCGAGCCGCTGCTCGTCGGCGCGGCCCATCTGGACGCGCTGCTGGCCGAGTTGGCGGCCGTCCGGCCCCGGACGCGGTTCACCGTGCAGACCAACGGGCTGCGGCTGCTGGACGAACCGGCCCTGCTCGACGTGCTGCACCGCCACCGGGTCGCGGTCGGGGTCTCGCTGGACGGCACCCGGGCCGACCACGACCGGCACCGCAGACTGCCCTCCGGCGCGGGCAGTTGGGCACGCACCGCGGAGGCGGTGCGGCTGCTCGGCTCGGACCGGCACCGGGACCTCTTCGCCGGCCTGCTGTGCGTGGTCGACCTGGAGTCCGACCCGGTGGCCACCTACGAGGCGCTGCTGGAGTTCGCGCCGCCCCGGATCGACCTGCTGCTGCCGCACGCGACCTGGCGGGAGCCGCCGCCCGGCGTCCGGCCGCGGCCGGTGCCGGCCGCGCCGCCGTCGGGCGCGGAGCCGGCGCCGTACGGGCAGTGGCTGATCGCCGCCTTCGACCGCTGGTACGACGCGCCGCGCCGGGAGACCGGGGTACGGCTGTTCGAGGAACTGGCGGTGCTGCTGCTCGGCGGGCGGGCGGCCAGCGAGGCGGTCGGGCTGGCGCCCGTCGACCTGGTGGTGGTCGAGGCGGACGGGACGATCGAGCAGGCGGACAGCCTCAAGGTGGCCTACGACGGCGCCCCCGGGACCGGCCTGGACGTGTGGCGGCACGGATTCGCGCGGGCGGGCGCGCACCCGGCCTTCCGGGCCCGCCAGCGCGGCCTCGCGGGCCTCGGGCCGGTCTGCGCCGGCTGCCCGCTGGCCCGGGTCTGCGGCGGGGGGCTGTACGCGCACCGGTACGCGGGGGACGGTTTCGGGCACCCGTCGGTGTACTGCGCGGACCTGGACCGGCTGGTCCGGCACATCGCGGGGCGCCTGCGGGCGGGGGTGGCGGGGCTGGCGGGGAGCTGAGGACCGGTGCGGGGCCGGGCGGTGGGTTCCTGGTGGGCGTCGGGCGTCGGGCGTCAGGCGTCGGGCGTCAGGCGTCAGGCGTCAGGCGTCGGACGTCGGCGGGCGGCGGTTCGGCTCACCCGTCCGGGTCATGCCCGGCCGCCGTCCGGCTGATCCGCCCCGGCGCGGGGAGACTGCGGGCGGACCCGGCGGGTTGGGCGATGGGCCGGCCGACCGGGCCGGGAGCCGAACGGACGAGGAGGAGGACCGGTGGCGGGTACGGGCGAGGTGGTGGCGGCCGGGGTACCGGGCGCCCGCGGGGCGGACGGGCTGCCCCGGCACGGCGTGGACCGGGAGACGTTCCGGGCGATCGCGGGCGCGCGCGGCGGGCCGCAGGCCGTCCGGCTGCTGCGCGGCGGGCAGTTGAGCAAGCGGGCGCTGCTGCTGCTGGCGCTGCGCCGGGCGGTGCCGGAGCACGACGGCTACCGGGAGGCGTACGCCCGGGTGCGGGCGCTGCAGCGGGACGACCGGGACCAGTGGGAGGAGGTGCTGCTGCGGCCCGAGTTGGACGCCTGGGCGGCCGACTGCCTGCGCGGCGCGGCGGCGGGCGAGGACGTTCCGCTCGGCGGACTGGGCGAGTTCCTCCGCCCCGGCTCCGGCGCGCCCCTCGCGCTGGAGTGCGACGGGCTGCGCTGGGCGCCGTCGATCGACCACGCCGGTCCGCGCCGGGTGGACTACGGACGTCCGCCGGCCGGTCCGCTCGCCGACGCCGAAATCGGGCTCTGGGAGCAGCGCTTGTCCGAGGCCTGGGACATCCTGGTGCGCCGTCACCGCCGCCATGCGGCGGCCGTCGCGGCCTGCGTGACCACCGTCGTCCCGCTGCGGCCCGCCCCCGGCGGGGAGGCGGTGAGCGCCGCCGCCCGGCGGGCCTACGGCGCGGTGGCGGCCTCGCTGCCGGGCGATCCGGTGCTGCTGGCGCTGGCCCTGGTGCACGAGTTCCTCCACGTCCAACTCGGCGCCCTGCTGGACCTGGTGCCGCTGCACCGCCCCAACGGCCCGGCCGTCCACCACGCCCCCTGGCGGCCCGACCCGCGCCCGGCCGGGGCGCTGCTCCAGGGGGCGTACGCGCACCTGGGCGTGGCGGACTTCTGGCGGGCGGAGGCGGCCGCCGGGGCGGGCGACGCCGCCCGCGCGCACGGGGAGTTCGCGCGCTGGCGGACGCACACCCTGGCCGCCGGGCGGACGCTCCTGGGCTGCGGCGAACTGACGTCGAGCGGGCTGGAGTTCACCGAGGAGCTGGTGCGGACCGTCCGGGAGCTCGGCGAGCCGGGGGAATGAATCCCGGACATCGGACGCTTGGCCGGATGGCGTGCTTGCCGGAGGGCTTCCCCGGGCACTCCCGGGGTGTGTCCAGGTACTGCTTCAGGTGCTGGTCCCGGTTCCCGTCCGGGGCCTCCTCCGGGTTCTCCTCCGGATGCGGGCCCGGGTGTTCGTCCGGGCGCTCGTCCCGGCGGTGCGCTTCGGCGTGCGCCAGGGCGAAGTGCGCGACCGCTGAACGGGTGAATTCTGGGGGCTCAACGCGCTGTCGTACGACGTGGACCGCCTGGGGAGTTCAACGTGAGTCCGCAAGGTGCCGCGCGGAGTCTTCGCTGGCACTACATTGGTCGCAACCGGGTGGGCTTACCCACCCTCGGCAGGTCCTAACCGCGCCTAAGGAAACGAATATGACCCCGGTAACCAGCATCAGGCCGGCCGGCAAGCTCACTGACCCTCAGGAGACGCCGGAACGCCCCTCCCTCGCCGATCTCGCCGCGCTCGGCGCGGAAGAACTCGCCTCCCGGCTCCAGCGCGCGCTCCCCGGCGCGGAATCCGGCCTCGTGCCGGTCGCTGCCTTCAACTCCTCGATCTGACCCGACCCGGACCTCCGAGCGGAACCCAGACCGAGCAGACCGAACCGAGCCGAACAGTTCCATGACGACGTCGATTCCGCTGCCGTTGACGCAGTTCGTGGTCAAGATGCACAGCAGGTGCGATCTGGCCTGCGACCACTGTTACGTCTACGAGCACGCGGACAGCAGCTGGCGCTCCCGGCCGAAGGTCATCGCGGACGGGATCATGGCCAAGGCCGCCGAGCGCATCGGTGAGCACGCGGCCGCCCACCGGCTGCCCGCCGTCCGGGTCGTCCTGCACGGGGGAGAACCCCTGCTCGCCGGCCCGGACCGCTTGCGCCGCGCCGCCGGGACGCTCCGGGCGGCGCTCCCGCCCGGCTGCGTGCTCGACCTGCGCATCCACACCAACGGCGTGCTGTTGAGCCGGGACTTCTGCTCGCTGTTCGCGGAGCAGGACATCAAGGTCGGCATCTCGCTGGACGGCGACCGGGCCGCCAACGACCGCCACCGGCGGTTCGCCGACGGACGCAGCAGCCACCCGCAGGTGCTGCGGGCGGTCGCGCTGCTGAACGAGCCCGAGTACCGGCACCTGTTCGCCGGGCTGCTGTGCACGATGGACGTCGAGAACGACCCGGTGGCCGTGTACCGGGCGCTGGCCGAACTCCGCCCGCCCGCCGTGGACTTCCTGCTTCCGCACGCCACCTGGGACGATCCGCCCGCGCGCCCCGCCGGGCCGGCCACCACCCCGTACGCCGACTGGCTGCTGACCGTCCACGGGCTGTGGGAAGCGGACGGACGGCCGTTCGCCGTACGGACCTTCGAGTCCGTGCACCGGACCCTGCGCGGATTCTCCAGCCTCACCGAGTCGCTCGGCCTGGAGCCCTCCGACCTGGCGGTCCTGGAGACGGACGGGACCTTCGAGCAGGCCGACAGCCTGAAGACCGCGTACGACGGCGCGCCCGTCACCGGCATGAACGTTTTCGCGCACAGCCTCGACGACCTGGCCCGCCACCCCGGCATCGCCGCCCGCCAGTCCGGCCTGGCCGGACTGAGCGAGGCCTGCCGCGCCTGCTCCGTGGTCCGCTCCTGCGGTGGCGGGCTGTACGCCCACCGCTATCGGAGCGACGATGGAGGAGGCAGCTTCGACCATCCCTCCGTCTACTGCGGTGATCTCATGACGTTCATCAACGGCATTGCGGGGAACGGGAGTTCGACTGGCGTTCCGGTGCGGGCGGCCGAGGCCGCCCGGCCCGGCGCCGAGCCGCTGCCGCCCGGCGCGCTCACCCCGTCGCAACTCGACGAGCTGGCGCGCGGATACGGGGGCGCGGAGACCATCGCCGCGCTCGGCCGCTCCCAACTCGCCCTCACCCGGGCGATGCTGGCCGCCGCCTGGGACGCCTCCGGACAGGGGCGGGCCGAGGCGTGGGCCCTGCTGACGGAGCTCGACACGGCGGCCCCCGCCGCCGTGGACACCGTGCTCGCCCACCCGTACGCCCGCTCCTGGGCGGCCCGCAGACTCGCCGGGGACCTGCCGGTCGGGCTCGGCCCACTGGCCGCGCTCGCCGCGGCGGCCGCGGTGCGGGCCGGGCGGGGGGACGCGGTGGCGGTGCCCGTCCGCGGCGGGTGGCTGCACCTGCCGACGCTCGGCCGGATCGCCGTACCCGACGGCGAGGCCGTGGTCACCGGGCGGGCCGACGGCTTCGAGGTGCGGGCGTCCGACGGCTCGGTGCACACCGTGCCGGACGAACCGCTGCGGCGGGTCCGGCTGGCCGGCGGCTGGACGGTCGCCCTGGAGGACACCGACCCGCTGCGCGACAGCCACGACCACCCGGTGGCGGACCGCCTGTCCGAGGGCGAACTGCTCGACTGGACGGGCGCGTTGCGCGAGGCCTGGGAACTGCTCGGCCGGGACCTGCCCGGGTACGCGGAGGGCATCCGGGCCGGCCTGGCGACGGTCACCCCGTTGCGTCCCGGCCCGACCGGCCGGGACGTCAGCTCGGCGGCCCGACAGGCGTACGGCGCGGTCGGCATCGCCCGGCCCGCCACCGCGCCGACCCTCGCCCTGCTGCTCGCGCACGAGTTCCAGCACGTCAAGCTCGGCGCGGTGCTGGACCTGACGGACCTGTACGACCGCGCCGACACCACGCTGTACCTCGCCCCCTGGCGGCCCGACCCCCGGCCGCTCGAAGGGTTGCTCCAGGGCACGTACGCCCACCTGGCCGTCACCGAGTACTGGGGCACCCGCACCCGCGCGTACGACGGACTGCCGGGACCGGCCGCCGACCGGGCACGGGAGCAGTTCGCGCTCTGGCGGCGGTACACCGCCGAAGCCGTGGAGCGGCTGGCGTCGTCCGGGGCCCTGACCGGGACCGGCTCGCGCTTCGCCGACGGCATGCGTGCCACCGTGGCACCCTGGCTCGCCCTGCCGCTGCCCGCCGCCGCCGAGCTGGCGGCCGACCGGGTACGGCGCGAACGGGCCGGGGTCTGACCTCCCACTCCCGCCGCCCCGGGTCCTCCCTCGCCCGGGGCCATCAACCCCGGGGAAACGCCATCCTCACCGAACCCCGCGGCGGCGTCGCCGTCGCCTCCCCCGTCCATCCCCTCGTCCGCGACCTCGCCGACCTCGGGGTCCGTCCGGGCACGGTGCTGCACGTCCAGGCGTCCCTGCGCGCCCTCGGACCGGTGCCCGGAGGGGCGGCCGGTGTGGTCGAGGCCCTGCTCGAACTCCTCGGCCCCGACGGCACCCTGGTCGCCTACACCGCCACGCCCGAGAACTCCGCCACCTCCCGCGTCCACCAGCGCGCCACCGCCGGTCTCTCCCCGGCGGCGGTGGCCGACTACCAGGCCCGGATGCCCCGCTTCGATCCGGCCACCACCCCGGCCTCGCCCTCCATGGGGGCGCTGTCGGAGGCGGTCCGCACCCACCCGGGCGCACTGCGCAGCCACCACCCGCAGACCTCCTGGGCGGCCGTGGGCCGGCTCGCCCGGGAGATCACCGGGCGCCACCCGCTGACCTCCCACCTCGGCCCGGAGTCGCCGCTCGGGCGGCTCTACGAACTGGACGCCCGGGTGCTGATGCTCGGCGTGCCGATGGGCCGGTTCACCGCCTTCCACCTGGCCGACCTGCGCATGCCCGACGTCCCGGTGCGCGAGTACCGCTGCGTCGGGGCGGACGGCTGGACCACCTTCCGGGCCCCCGACCTCGACGACCTCCACTTCGACCGCCTCGGGGAGGAGGTCCTGCGCACCGCCCGCGGCATCACCACCGCCCGCATCGGCACCGCCGACTGCCGGCTCGTCCCGGTGCGGGAGGCCGTCGACCTCGCCGAGGCCGTCCTGCGCCGCGGCCGCCCCTGAAACCTGCCCCTTCTCCTCGCCCCTCAACACCTGGGTCCGCCCCTCCTCCTAGCCCCACCCGTCCCCGTCGCGCGCGGGAAGTC